>PMJN01000411.1 GCA_003157445.1 Micrococcales bacterium | reverse complement strand
CACGGCACAGGCGAACGGGCGCCTGGCCCGCGAGATCGTACCGGTGTCGGTGCCGCAGGCAAAGGGCGAGCCGGTCGTCGTGACGCGCGACGAGCACCCTCGCGAGACCTCGGCGGAGACCCTGGTCGGCCTGCGGCCCCTCTTCGCGGGCGGGTCCGTGACCGCGGGCAACTCCTCCGGTATCAACGACGGGGCCGCCGCGCTGCTGGTCGCCTCGGGCCCCACCGTCGAGCGATACGGGCTGCAGCCTCTGGCACGGATCATCTCCACGGCCGCCGCCGGAGTGCAGCCCAGGGTCATGGGCATCGGCCCTGTTCCGGCCGTCAACCGGCTGCTCGAACGCACTCGCGTGCGGCTGGGCAACGTCGGGACGATCGAGCTCAACGAGGCCTTCGCCTCACAGTCGCTCGCCGTCCTTCGGGCCTTGGGCCTCGGTGACGACGCGCCGCACGTCAACCCCCATGGAGGTGCCATCGCCCTCGGCCATCCGCTCGGGATGAGCGGAGCACGGCTGGCGCTGACCGCCGCCCAGACCCTGGCGGATGAGGGCCTCGACTATGCCATCGCCACAATGTGCGTGGGTGTCGGCCAGGGCGTCGCGATGCTGCTCGGTCGCCCCTGAGCCACACGCCAGCGCATCGCGTGTCGCGTGTCGGGTCGCCACCGAAGCGCTCCGTCAACCAAAGGTGGCTAGGGTGTGAGGTTCTGCAGACGGACCTGACCCCTTGCCACGACGCGGTCCTGATCGTCGGTGGTCTCCACCAGCCAGACCTGCTGGGACCTGCCCCGGTGCAGTGGTCGCGCGCGGGAGGTGAGCTCGCCCTCGGAGGATGCACGGTAGAAGTCGGTGCTGTTCGAGACGCCGACCACCCTGCCGCGGTCTCCTAGCCACAGGGCAGCGCCCAGGCTCGCGAGGGTCTCGACGACGCCGCAGTGGACGCCGCCGTGAAGGATGCCGTAGGGCTGGTGAAGCTCCGGCCGGACGGCCCAGTGCGCGGTCACCTCGTCGCCGTCGGCGCGGTCGATCACCACGCCCAGACTCTTGGCGAACGGACCCAACTGGTCAATGCTGTTGTCCACAGTCAGCTCCTTTACCCTGATGAAGACGCCTGGCTCACAGTATGGCCGGGCCACTCAGGCTCATGCGTTCGGGCCCGGCCTGCCGTGACACCCTGGGCTACGGGCCAGATGGCCCACGGCAGGAGTAGACAGAATGTCCCACCGGTCAGAGGCGCTCAGTGCGCTCGAAGATATCGAACGAGCCGCCAGTGGTCTCCGGGTACGACTCGGTGAACTGGAGGCCATAGAGGCAGAGCAAACTGAGCGGGCAGCGGCTGCAGTCGAAGTCTCTCGCACGCTTCGTCGGCGTGCTGACGACCTCTGCCTTGCCGTCATGTCGGAAGCACTCGAGCTTGGGGTCGCCCCAGGTGTTGGGATGGAATCCGGATTAGTCCGGTCACATAAGCATTGTGCGGTCGAGTTCGTCGTCAGAGGGGTGCCAGTCGTTGCCGATGAAGTCGCTCGGGCAGATGTCGGTGTCAAACCACTTCCCGCTATGGCCGCCGGACACGAAGTTCACCAAGCACCGGTAGTGCACGACGACTGCCATGGTCACCGCGGACTGTTCGACCGTCCGAGCGCCTCCGAATGTCTCCGCGACCGCCGTGAGCTCGGCCGCCGTAACCCATTCGGAGCACACCTGCTGGGCGCCGCGTTCGAGTTCTTCAGCTTCGCGCTGTGGTCGCTGTTTCACGCTGTGATGCTAAGGGCTGAGACCGATTGGCTCGGGACGCAGCGCGGGCGCTCGTGGCGTAGCCCTGTGGCGGCGGAATGACGCATGTCGTCCACCCGCGCGGCAGGTTGCGCCGGCCCTGGACGCCGTGGGCTTCACCCTCGCCGTCCAGGGTTGGGCAGTCAACCCGCCAACGACGATCCAAGCACCGGCGTCGCGCTAGAACCGCAGCACTGCTTCAACAACCAGCGCGGGCGGGGGGGTCAGAACATCCGCCTTACTCACGCGCACTCGAATGTGCGCGAAGTGCTTGTCACGGCGGGTTGACCCGCCTTATCGTCCACCTCATACCGCAGCGATGAGAGGAAGCCAGATGTCCGACTACAACGTCAGTTTCTGCCGTGTTCTCCGTGGGTACGATCAGGAACAAGTGGACCAGCACATGAGTGAGCTGGCCCAGGCAGCTGCCATGTCCAGGCAGGAGGCCAACGAGCTCATGGCCGCCAACGCCCAGCTCAAGAGCGAGCTTGAGAGTCTCTCCGAACGAGCCCGCGTGCTCGAAGAGGCACAGGTGGAGGCCGCGGCACCCACCTACACGGGTCTGGGCGAACGCATCGGCACGGTTCTGGCACTGGTGGACAACGAGGTCAACGAGCTGCGGATACGTGCTCAGGCGGACGCTGCGAACAGCCGCGCGCTCGCTGACGAGGAGGCTCTCGCGATCCGTCAGGACGCGCACAACGACGCCCGGGAGACGCGCAGCGCGACCGAGGGCGAGGCGACCCAGATCCTGGATGAGGCCAGCCAGCAGGCAGACAACATCCTGGAAGACGCCAGGCAACAAGCGGAAAGCGTTCGAGACGACGCCAGGCAGGACGCGGAGAGCCTGCGTGA
>PMJN01000137.1 GCA_003157445.1 Micrococcales bacterium | reverse complement strand
CGGCCGACGACGGTCGCACTCTGGCTGGTTACCGTCGCATACTCTGGCAGGTATGGCACATGGAACCGCTTCGAGGATGCCTCAGGCCGAGCATCTGACCCGTTCGATTCCGCGGATGCTCGAGCAGGAGGGAACGTCATACAGCTTCGAGTTCTTCCCGCCCAAGGACGACGCCGGCGAGCAGATGCTGTGGGAAGCGATTCGTGACCTAGAACGGATCCGTCCGACGTTTGTCTCAGTTACCTACGGGGCGGGTGGTTCCACTCGCGCGCGCACGGTGCGGGTGACAGGCAGGATTGCACTTGAGACGACGCTGACGCCAATGGCTCACTTGACCTGTGTCGGGTCATCGGTGGCTGAGCTGCGTCAGGTAGTGGGGGAGTATGCAGATGTCGGGATACGCAACGTGTTGGCGTTGCGCGGAGACCCGCCTGGGGGCCCCGGAACATCTTGGACCCCCCACCCCGAGGGCCTCATGCATGCTGACGAGCTCGTGACCCTGGTTCGTTCGCTGGGCAACTTCACTGTCGGGGTCGCCGCGTTCCCCGATGGGCACCCTGAGTCGTCAGATCTGGATCAGGATGCAGACGTGCTCGTGCGTAAGGCCGATGCTGGGGCCGAGTTCGCCGTGACCCAGTTTGTCTTCGACGCCGACAGCTACGTGCGGCTCCGCGACCGGGTGGTCGCTCGCGGCCGCGACCTGCCGATCATTCCCGGGCTGATGCCGGTGACGAGCTTCGCGCAGATACGCCGGATGGCCCAGATGTCCGGGACGCCACTGCCGACTGCTGTGGTCTCGCGACTTGAGGCCGTGGCCGATGACCGAGACGCGATCCGTGAGGTGGGTGTGCAGATCGCTACGGAGCTCTGCCAGCGGCTGCTGGCTGAGGGCGCGCCGGGCCTGCACTTTTACACGATGAACCGTTCACTGTCCACGCTCAAGGTCTTCGCCAACCTCGGCGTTCAGCCCGGCCCAAAGGTGCCTCGCTGAGCACGAACGGCTCGCAGTCATAGGTCCCTGAGCAAGAAATACTCGGTCCGGCGACGTCACGTTGAGCTACTCGCTTCGGGGCATTCAAGCTGGATATGTGGCTAAGAGACCGCTCAGGCGACCTCGCAGGGGTGGCCAGCGGTGATCCTCAGCAGCTCGTCGTAGGAGGTCGGGAAGACCGCGCGAGGGTGGCCTGCGGCGGCCCAAACGTGCTCGTAGCGGCTGAGGGAGACGTCGACGACGGTCTCGATGGGATGTGTGGGGGCTATGGGTGCCACCCCTCCGATGGTGAATCCCGTCTGTTTGATGACGAAGTCGGCCCCGGCAAGAGAGATTTCACCGAGCTCCAGCAGGTCGGCAACCCTGAAGGTGTCGACCCGGTGGGCTCCTGAGGCCAGGACCAGCAACGGCGCGACTTTCTTGTCGCGATGGGTTCGGAAGACCAGGGAGTTGGCGATCTGGGCGATCTCGATCCCCAGGGCCTCGGCGGCTTGTCGGGCTGTGTGGGCAGCATCGTCCAGGACAGTGATCTGACCGCGGATACCGAATGACCTCAGGGCTGCGGCCACGCGACGCACGCAGGGGTCGTTGAGAACGTCTTCAGGATTCAGATCGGTCATGTGCGAACGGTAAGTCAGTAGGGGCCGGTCCGGAAGAGCGCGCACCCCAGCGCTGGCACTGTGACCGTGGCTTTGGCGGCGCAAGCGCGGTCTCTCAGGGCCGGGTTAGCCCGCTGGTTGTGACGGCTGGTGACTGTCCGAACCTGTGGTCATGGGTGGAGTCGGTGCTGGCCGGTAGGTTCGCAGCCGTAAGTATCCGGCAGCGTCTGTAGCGCACGGCTGGGCAGTAAGGACGTGCTGGTCGCGCAGTGTTCTCATGGCCAGTCTGTGTGGAATATCGCGCTGGAACAAGCCAATTTCTGGCGGCAATGGCAGGGTTGCACCCCGAACGCCGCGGTCCGTGGTCGTCAGGTGACCGCCAGCCCGGGCGCAGTTCGGGTGGTTGGCGGCCAGGTCGAGCGTGGTTCAGCAGGGCGCGCTCAGGGATTTCGAGGCGGCCCTGACAACTGGTTTGGCGAGTTGGCCAAGCGTAGGGCTGGCCTGGGTGGGCAGGTTCATGGCCATCAGCCACGGGCCAAGACCCGCGCCGCGTCAACCCCGAGGGCCGCCTAGCCGCGACCCCAGGAATCCCGACTCTCCAGGGCCGGGAGGATGTCAAGGGCTGTCGCAGTGGCGGTGTATATTTGAATCTAGTCGAACACATGTTCTAGAACTTCTCGTTCGACTGGTACGTCTAGTTCTGCGGCGGGTGCCTCGACCCCGTCCGTCGTGGGACGGACGGCACCCCAGGCTCAACCTCCCATACGTCCGAAGGAGCCGACCATGGCGCGTCGTTATGAAGAATCCATCGAGGTCCGGGCTGGTGTAGGCACCGTTGGTCTTGAAGACATGGCGACAAAGTCGCCGGGACCACGAGAATGCGGCGGTGACATCGAGGTTCAGGATCCGTCACCTTCTGCTTTTCTATGGCGTGGCCGGCTCTACGTCGTCCGCAACGTAATCGGGCATTGGCGAGAGCGCAGGGCGTGGTGGCGTGAGGCTCTCGACCCCGACGAGGAGGCTGCGGCCCATGGACTGGACAGCCTCGAACACGAGGTATGGCGGGTGGAAGCCAGCCCCGGCCGCCTCGCTGACACCGGGGTCTATGACTTGGCCATGGGCGGGCTCGCGCGCAGTTGGCGACTTTTGCGCGTGGCGGACTAGGTGGTGTGGCGATGACGACTCGCACCGCGAACGCGCCCCGGGCGCCCTTGGCCAGTACGGCACTGGACTTGCTTGACCGATCCCGGGCCAGCCTGCTGTCGGCCTGCCGCGCAGATACCGTCGCCGAGCGCTACGTCGAGGCTCACTTGGCCGCGTTGCGGGCAGCAGCGGCGCTGTTGGCTGCTCGCAGCAAGCCCAGCAGGGGCGCGCCGCTGCGCAGCGTGTGGGAGGTGCTGCCACAGGTGGCTCCCGAGCTGACGGAGTGGGCGGTGTTCTTTGCAGCCTCAGCCAAACGTCGCGCGGCGTTCGAGCGAGGTTCGGCCGGGCCGGGTGTGCGTGAGGCCGATGACCTTCTACGGCAGTCCGAGACCTTCTTCGAACTGGTTCAGGGGGGACTCGGCCTACCCATGAGCAGGCCGCTGCCTGAGTTCATAGTGGTGGCCAGATCGACATGAGTGACGCTTTTGCCCACCTGCACGTCGCGTCCGGCTTCTCCTTGCGTTACGGCTCATCGACTCCGACGACATTGGTGGAGCGTGCCTCGGCGCTGGGCCAGCCCGCGCTGGCCCTGACCGACCGCGATGGACTTTATGGCGCGGTGCGTTTCGTGCAGGCGTGCGACCAGGCCGGCATCGCTCCGGTGCTGGGGGTGGATCTGGCTATAGGGCAGAAGGAAGCCAACACTGTTGCAGTGCGAGGGATCCAGGCGGGTCGCGTCAATCCAGCCCGGGGCGGCGCCGAGGTCGATCCCCGACATCCTCGGATCACAGTGCTGGCCCGCGGGCAGGGCGCGGGCCTTGACCCTGGTGCCGGTTGGGGCAGGTTGTGTCGTCTGGTGACCCAGACCCACCTCAGTGGTGAACGCGGAGTTCCGGTCACCAGCGCAGAGCTCATCGCCGAGCATGCAGTCGACCCGCGGACCGGAGCGCTGGCTCTGGTGGTCCTGCTCGGGCCTGGTTCTGACGTGGGCCGGGCCTTGCTGGCGCGCCGTCCTGACCGGGCACGGATGCTGTTGCGCCAGTGGGTCGACCTGCTGCCGCGCGGCGGCGTGGTCATCGAGGTGGTGTGCCACGGCGGACCGGAGGGCACCCCTGCCAGCCTCGGGCACGCCGCCCGGTTGCTAGGCCTGGCCACAGAGGTCGGGTTGCCGTCCGTGCTCACGGCTGCGGTCCGCCATGCCGACCCTGGCGGCGCCGTGACTGTCGACGTCCTTGATGCTGCTCGCCGCCTCGTGCCGCTGGACGCGCG
>PMJN01000129.1 GCA_003157445.1 Micrococcales bacterium | reverse complement strand
TCGTCGAAGGTCCCGCGCAACGCCTCGCCGAGGCTCTTGGCCGACGTGCGGTTCCCAGGGTCGGCGACCGCGTAAGACTGGGCGAAGGAGCCGACGACGACCTCCTTGGCGACCAAGCCTGTCATGAGGGCGGCGGCCGCGTGGTCGTTGCCGAAGCCGGCGGGGGTGAGCAGCGGGGCGATGTCCGACGCGGCGCGACCGTACACGCTGTCAGCCACCGGCACGTGGCCAACGCTGTGCTGGCCGGTCGCGGGCACTGCCATGAGCACCCAGAGCACGAGCATGGTCGCGACGATGATCTTTCCTGCGCCGGTGACGAACGCGCCTAGGCGCATCTGTACCGACATCCCCAAAGTTCGAAGGTGCGGACGCTGGTAAGGCGGAAGCACCAGGATCAGGGGCTCGGTGTGTACGTCTCGGAAGCCGTCTGGCGCAGTACCAGCCCGCCACCGAGCACGAGAGCCACGCTGGTGAGGTATAACGCGAAGATGACCGTGCCGGCATGGTGAGGGAAGAATGTCCCGGCCAGGAGCACGTAGACCGTGAGCCGCGCAGAGCAGGACGTCAGCGGGATCAGCAGTCCCGTCAGCAGGCGTTGGCGGGCATGCGGGAGGGTGCGGGTGGCGGCGAGCCCTGGCAGGTTACAGCCGAACCCGATCACCAGCGGCAGCAGGGCCCGACCGTCCAGGCCAAGGGAGCGCATCGCCCGGTCGGCGACGAAGGCGGCTCGCGCCAGATACCCGCAGTCCTCAAGGACACCCAGGGCGGCGAACATGACCGCCATGACCGGAAGAAAGGTCAACGCGGTGCCGACACCGACGAGCACACCGTCGACCAGCAGTCCCTGCACCCAGTTGTTGCCCAGGTCCAGCAGGCCCAGCGCGGAGGTGACAACTGATGAAAGAGGCCCGTTGACAAGCTGGCTGACGTACGCCTGCAACGGTGCCGCGAACCTGGTCGTGAGTTCGAACAACAACCACACCACCGCGAGAAACACGGGTATGCCGGCCCACATGTTGACCAGCACGGTGTCGACACGGTCGGAGAAGGTGGCGTGCACGGGCCAGTGCGGAGGCTGCCCGGAGCCGGCCGGTGCCTCGCCATCAGGTGCGAGGCCCACGGCGACCTGCGCAGCGACGTGTGCGACCCACTCGAACAGCCTCTCGGCATGAGCAAGTTCGCCCGCAATATCTAAGACGGCGGTGTCCGGCGGCAGGATCCCGGCGACCCGCCTAGGGTGCTTGGCGACGGCGTCGACGGCGCGGGCGAGAGCGCCCAGGCCGCCAGCGGCCCGTCTGCGTGAGTCCACCGGGACGACGGGGACGCCAAGGGAAGCGGCTAGCACCGCCGCCAGGGTTTGGGGCCGTGTGGTAGCGGTTGGCGAGTCCGTCGCTGTCCCAGCCAGGTCGAGCATGGTCAGAGCAACGACAAGGGGCACGCCCGTCTCGGCAACCTGACCCAGAAGGTAGAGCGACCGTGCGAGGGCGGTGGTATCCAAGACGACGACGACGACCCCTCGCTGTCCGACCTCGCCAGAGCTCTGAGCAAGTTCCTGCACCGCGTTAGCGGTGACTTGCTCGTCCAACGAGCGGGCCAACAGGCTGTAGGTGCCGGGAAGGTCGACAAGCGCGCGTTCGATGGCTGTGTCCGCCTTGTCTTGCGCGGTGGTACGCCAGTTTCCGTTCGTGAGTTCGACCGTGGTGCCCGGGGCGTTGCTGGTGTGTTGCCGCGCCCCGGTCAGTGCATTGAACAGGGTCGATTTGCCGACGTTTGGTCCGCCGACGAGCAGGACGCGCAGCCTGGCAGGCAGGGGAGTGCGGGTCTTGATGCCGGAGCGAGCAACTGCCGGCGCGCTGACAGGGCTGTGACAGCTCATCGGAGGCGGTGAACGAGTTCGACGTCAATGAGGGACGCAGTCTCACCGTCGATCGCAAAGCGGGACCCGGCCACCGCGATGACTCGTGCGCCGAAGGCTGCAGGCTGTGTGACGTGGGTATGGGTCCCCAACCGGACGCCCATCTCGTTAGGCGGAACGCGTCGGCGGCCGCCAGCCGGACACCGATGACACGCAGCTCCGCGCCGAGCGGACTCTCAGGAAGGGTCATGTACGGACCGTATGGGGGAGCCTTACCTTAGGACTTTGGTCCCATCTTCAGTGTTATCCCCGTCACAGCGTTGAGCTGGCCCGTTCTGCCGCTACTGTGGCGGGCAAGAAGCGACAACGTACACTGTGCGGGTCCCGACGGCCGCCCAGAGTCCGCGGAGGGACCTAGGAGGCAGCATGTGCTCGGGAAAGATGGCGTGACCTCCACCGTTACGTCTGAATCTCTGGACGAATCTGAATCTCTGGACGAATCTGAGGGCCAGTCTGCGCCTGAATCGGCCCATGCCAGGTCCGCGTCGGTGCAGGCGACAACATCAGAATCGGTGTTTAGCGCGACCTCGGGGACTGCGAGACAAGCCCCGAGGCGGGTAGTGGGTCGTTGGGCCTACCAGTGGGTTGACAACCGCCTCAAAGTGATGAGCGTCCTGCTACCAGTCGTCTTCATCGTCGGCCTGGAGTTCATCCGTGCCGCTGTCGGAGGTGGGGACGACCCTTGGGATCGCCTCATCTTCATTTCAGTCACGATCGTGTCCATTCTTGCCTTCGCCTTGGTGATGTTCCGGTTCATCGATCGCGCACAGCGACACGTGGTGAGACAGAACCGTGAGCTTGCGGCCACAAATGCTGTGTCCAGCGCCGTACAGGGCGAAGCCGGTGTGGACCGGATCATCGACGTGGTTCTCCAGAGCGTCCTGACCACCAGCAGAGCAGTAGAAGCCTCGGTCACCATCTTCAGCACGGAAGACCGCTCGCCCGGCGGGGCGGGCGTGACACGGCGTCGGCTCGTCGCCGCCTCCGGAGCGGCAGTGGTCGTGCCTGCCGGCCCTGATGCTGCCGCTCCCGTCATCGACTTCCCGCTCTCGACGGGCACGGTGACTGTTGGCCGGATGCGGCTCCTGCTCCCGGTCGGAGTGGGCGTGGACGAGTCCCTGGCATCAGGCACGCTTCAGAACATTGGTCATCAGCTGGCCACCGCAATCCAGCGCGCCCAACTCGTTGCCGACCTTCAGCGCAGGAAACATGAAGGTCACGCGTTCTACGACGTTCTCCTGCAGATCTCGAACCTGAACGCACCCCCCGACATCCTGGCGGCCGTGGCTGAGCACGCACGCGTTCTGATGGGCAGCGACGAGGCTGTACTGAGCCTGGACGAGGACGCCTCCAGATCAGTTCAGTTCGCAGGGATACTGGCTGGAACCTCCGTCTTCGCCAACGGATCCAGCTGCATCATGTCCGAGGCTGGGCTACGCCACATCGCGCACGGGCGTGACGTCCCTTGCCCCGTTCGGTCCTCACCGCAGTGGACAGTGCACATGACTGTCCCGATTCGCGGTCCTATCGGGACTCTGGGAGAACTATGGATCGGCCGCAGGTCAGGTATCGCGTTCACCGAGCGCGACCGGGCCTTTCTCGTGACGCTCTCCGGCCTTGCGGCGATCGCCATCACGAGCGCCCAAATGCGGGAGAACGGGCGCCAGCGCGCTGTGCTGGACGAACGTGGGCGGATCGCCCGCGAGATGCACGACAGCCTGGCACAGGT
>PMJN01000424.1:1749-4519 GCA_003157445.1 Micrococcales bacterium | reverse complement strand
GGCTTTCGCACCCAATCGCCTTCGCCGCGATCACTGCCATCCTCATCCTGTTCACCGCCGCCTCTAGTGCCCCGTCACCTCTGTACGTCGTCTACCAGCGAGAGTGGGGCTTCTCGGTCGGGACGCTCACGGTGGTGTTCGCCGCGTATGTCGTCGGCCTCATCACCTCGCTGCTGGTCATCGGCGCGCTCTCGGACCACGTCGGCCGCCGTCCCGTGCTCGCAGCCGCTGTCGCGCTCGAGGCAGTTGCGCTGACCTTGTTCCTGACCGCCGGTGACGTGACGGTCCTGCTCGTCGCCCGCGTCATCCAGGGCATCGCGACCGGCGCGGCGATGACGACGCTCGGAGCTACCCTCGTGGACCTGAACCCGGCGCACTCGCCGGGGCGGGCTGGTCTGGTCAACGGGGTGGCGCCCATTAGTGGGCTGGCACTGGGGGCGCTCGGCTGCGGCGCACTCGTCCAATTCGCGCCCGCTCCGACGCGCCTGGTGTTCGTCCTGCTCCTCGGCGGGACGGCCCTNNACGGCTCGGACTCCCGCTGGGTCTGCGTGCCGACGTCTACGCGATCATCCCCATCATGGTGGCCAGCTGGGCGCTCGGTGGGCTGTACCTCTCCCTCGGCCCGTCGGTGGCCGTTACCCTGTTCGGCTTGAGCAGTCACCTCGTGGGTGGGCTCGTCGTCACCTTGCTGTGCGGGCCCGGAGCGTTGACTGCGTTCGTCCTGCGTGCCTGGCCGACCGGTCGGGTCCTCGATATCGGGGCCGTCCTGCTGACAGCCGGCACGTCGCTGACCCTGGTGGGCGTGCTGGTTCACTCGCTTGCGATGGCTGGCGCGGGGACCCTTGTTGCGGGTGTCGGCTTCGGAGCCTCGGCCCTTGCTTCCTTCGGGACGCTGTCGCGCTTGGCGGCCCCCGAGCAGCGCGGTGAGCTGTTCGCCGTTGCGTACACCGTCGCGTACCTGGCCTTCAGCCTGCCAGCCGTATTCGCGGGCTTCGCCAGCGCATCGGTCGGGCTGCGATCGACAGCCCTGGTCTATGGCCTCGGGGTTGTCACGCTCGGGCTCACGGCGCTGGTAGCTCAGCGGGTGCGCTCGAACCGGCGCGTGCGGAGTGCAGTCGGAGGGGGCTAACGGTCCCGAAAGGGCGGCGCAACTTGTGTGGCCCCAGTGGTCGACAAACGGCATAGCTCACTGAACAGATCCGATAGTTTCTCTTTGGTCCAGGCATCCCCGCTTGCGGAACCACGAGCGGTGACTTGAATGCCTCGGACTAAACGAGGGTTGCGGTCCCGCAGGGCGTGGCCGGCGGGACTCGCAATCAGTCTTCAGCGGGTGATCATCGCTACGCCCAAGCCGGCACCGGCTCGAGCCCGCTAACTTTCCACCGCGCGATGATCGATGGAACTAGTGACGGCGAACAAGTCGGCGAGTTCAGCGGTGCTGTGGTCCTCGCCGTTGCACAGAGCCACCAAACGCGCCTCCTGCCTATGGTTCAGCTTGTGCTGGTTACCGCGCAGGTGCCCCTTGGCCCTGGCAACCTTCATGCCCTCCCGAGTGCGCAGACGGATCAGGTCGGTCAATCTCGGCGACCATGGCCAACATGTTCAACAGCAACTGCCCGACCGGTCCGTGGGGTCATACACCGACCCACCCAGATTCAGGCGAACCTGACGCTGGGCCAGGTCGTCGGCGATGGCCCTGCGATTCGTTTCCCATGGAGTGTCGCTGAATCTGGGCTATTCCCCGTGCAGCCGGGACTTGATCGTCTTTGTCATCACGGTGGCCACGACGCGATATCCGAGTGAGACGTAGAGGTAGCGAGTCCGGTCGTTGAATCCGAAGACATTGAGCCCGATCTCGCTCTCGCCCGCCTCTCTGGCCAAGCTCTCGACAGCAATCATCGCGGCCCTGCCAAACCCGAGGTCACGTCGCTCCTCCTCGATCTCGATGTCGTAGACGAATGTGACTCCGGCACGCTCAGAGTTCGGGCCAACCCAGAGAGTCCCCACCTCGACGTCCGTCTCATCGACAATCAGCAGGATCCACGTTCTGTCGGTGCCCATACCTGCTGGAACGAGTTCGGTGAATTGTCTTCGCGCCTTGTTCAGCGACGCCTCGAGCGGTCATCCCGTTGCCTTCGCAAGATCGTTTGCGTATGAACGGATGGAGCGAGCTTGCCATTCCTCGAACTGTTCGGTTGACATCGGCCGCAGCCTCACGCTCGCTGGAAGTCGGCCTTGGTCCGTGGCTGTCATGTCGGTATCCTCAATCTCGGTCTCGATAGTGTGACGCCGTTGGACACTGTCAGTTCCCACCGGAATCGGCAGAGCGCGCACAGTCCGCGGCTAATGAGTGCGTTCACATGAGGCGGGGCGGGACCTCCGGGCGTCTCGCCGTCGCCATCCGCCTGTGGCACTGGGTGAGGTACTGCTCGGCGCGTCCATGACGCGGTAACGGCTCGACTGAGTTGGCACCTGGTCCTGCGGCACCGTCGGCCGACCGCGCGACGATTCCGCTGAAACTGGTAGCTCAGCTCCCAATCCACGTCCGCGTCGTTGAGGCCCACAAAAGGCGAGCCATCGACTTGCTGGGGAGGTGGCCATTGACGCTCACGTCGCACGTCGCACGTCTCGAGATATTCGCCGAGTCATCCCGACACCACAGATGCAGAATGAAGCATGCCGAACGCGCGTCAGCTAGGTCAGGATCTCCCTCCCGAGTACCCCAGCAGCTACGAGTCCGTAATTACGCTGGCTGACGGAAGGCGGGTGG
>PMJN01000424.1:0-1737 GCA_003157445.1 Micrococcales bacterium | reverse complement strand
GCCTTCAGCCAGGGGCGTGGCGTCGCAATCGCGCGCTACGCGGCACCGCCCGCATCCGGGGACGGGTCTGTGGTCGCAGATGTCGCTGTCGCTGTCGCGCCCGAATGGCGGCGGGTCGGCCTGGCAACCGCGCTCGTCGAACGGCTCGCGCGGCGCGCTCAGGAGTGCGGCATCACCGACTTCACCGCTCTGTTCAGCGCGGAAAACCGTCCGGTGGCCGAGCTGGCACACGAAGGAAACGCGCGTGTGGTGATAGCGGACGGAATCGCAAAGCTGGACGCCGCGCTCACGTCACCACACCCAGACTGGCCCATCAGCGATCGATCCGAAGATCCGTGCCAGTAGCCGAAGGGTTTGACGGCGAGATCCAGTGACAGCGGGCTGTATGTGGGATCATTCGCCCCAGTCCGCGGACCGTTCAGGTGGTGGCTTCAACCACCGGCGACGCGGTCGGGGAACCCTTAACGGCGGCGGGTGCACCTGGTGACGGGGCGGCGCAGGCTTGGTCTTGGCGAACCGTGCCCGCAGTAACCCCACGATGGTCCCGACGATGAGATAGGACCGGTAGACGTACCACGGGCGGGGCATTGGCGTGGACCCACACCCACAAAGGCGACGATTGTGATGATTAACACGCCGTAGAGGAACCCGCTGAATCCCATACGGCATATCGCTGGACACCCTTGAGGCCATGGAGCCATGTGACGAGTTCCCGGTAGAGTCGCCGGTACTTGCTCACAGTTTCGCGCGCATGTCACGACGCAGAGGCCAAGTCACCAACCGGGCGAAGACGACGATGCCGGACACGACGAAGCCAAAGGCTATTGGGGTGACCACCATTGGCACGTCACCGGCTGGCAGGAATGCCGCGTGCGGGTACGCCCAAGCAAAGGCCACGAGAATGTCCCAGGCCAGGATCAGCCATGTCGGCCCACCAAGTCGTCTCGCTCGTGTTGCTCCTCACATATAAGCCGCGCACGACCCACTAGTGAAGCAGAGGCGTCCATCACCTACACCGCACATACTGACATCGAACGTGAAGTTGGTCGTAATGGGCACTGCGACATGCCCCCGTTCGGGTTAACCCACGGCCTGGTCCTCCAGTCCGACGAGAGACCGTGATCCCCCATACTCACCCCATGGCTCACCAGGAACTCGTGAGGACCAACGGGGGCAAGGGCAAGCAGCGTGCCTGGCTGGCTGGGGGCCTGGTTGTGGCTGTTGCCGGGACCGCAATTGCCGCGACGTTGGAATTGCGGCATCTAGGCGTCGCCGCTGGAGGTGACCCTGGAGGGGTGCGTCAGCGGACGCTCCGCGGCATCTCGGTGGCCTTACCAAGCGACGCCGAGGTCCAGAATCACTCCGCTGTTGGGTCGATCTGGGATTCCTGTGACGGACGTCCCGACACCCAGGGGTGGAGCGATGTCATCAGCGACTACCAGTTCACCAGCGCCCGCTCGCCCGCAACGGTGGTTGCGAGTGCTGAGGCGAGCATGAAAATCGCCGGTTGGAAGTTGACGTCGACCTCCGCGTCACAGCTGGGCCCTTCGGTCGTGTGGACCAAGATTGTCTCGGGCAGTGTCCTCGCCCACGCGACACTCTCGGTCGGCACTCGTGGCCCCAGCCGGCACAGCCCCTCCTTCTGGGACTTCGTTGCTTCGGCGCCTCCAGCGGGAACACGCGCATCTGGCTGCTGAACCGACCAATGCTCCAGCAGCGTGGATGAACGCACGCATA
>PMJN01000404.1 GCA_003157445.1 Micrococcales bacterium | reverse complement strand
AGGCGGGCTTCGTAGTGAAGTAGTTCGTCGTCTGCCGGCACCTGCTCGAATCCAGCGTGTGCGAGGGTGCGCTGGGATGCGATGTTGTCGTGGGTAGTGTGCGCGTGGAGTCGGGCTATGCCGTGCCCGCCGGCGATCGCCATCAGCGCGAAAAGTGCCTCTCCTGCATAGCCGTGGCCGCGAGCGGCGGGAATCAGCCCGTAGCCGATCTCAACCCACCCGCCGGCGGGAGGCCCAACGAAGCCGATGCCGCCCACTGCCGCGCCGTCCGATTGGCGGGTGATCTGGTAGTAGCCAAACGGACGTTGGTCCCCATGCTGGTCCGTGGCGCGCAGGAACACGCCGATGGCAGCGAGGTCGCCCTCAAAGGGATAGCCCTCAGCCCAGCAGTCCTCAGCTGAGGGTGTCTGATCCGCGATTCGCTGTGCCTGCGCTCTGTCAACCACACCCAGGATGAGTCGGGCTGTGTGGCGGTCGGTCATCGTCCTAGAGAACCCGCCCAGGGCTGTTGATGGCAATACGTGGCCGCGCCGACCCGTTCCGTCACACGACGTGAGTCGACCTCAAGGCGGCAACGATCGTCCATCCGCGCAGCCTAGATGCAGCTGAGCCAACCCCAGCGCAGGCCGGGCACCCGTGGTTACTTTGGGCGGTAGGTGCAGCCCGACCTGTGGGGGGTGCAACGAGTCAGCTTCGGTGCCGGAAGAAACCTCAGCCGATCTGCAGCCCCTGCTGCGGTGAGGTCGTGACCACCAGGGCCCACCACCGGCCCTGTCCGACCGTGGCCACGACAACGACACCCAGCAGCACCCAGAGCATCGCGACGATCACGCCGCACAGCAGGAAGCGCCGCGTCCGATGTTCGAGGCCGGCCGCTAGGGTCAGGTCAGTGGGTCTGACCTGGAGGTTGCGAATGTTGCATGCCGCGATGGGTGCGCTGCGGCGCTTGATGTCCCAGTCACGGGTCGCGATCGGCGACATCACTTTCGGGATGGAAGACGGCGCGGTCTCGGTCTCGGGGCTGGTGTTCGGCGTCGCGGCAGGCACGAACGACTCCAGCCTCGTGGTCCTCGCCGGGGCGACCGGCGCCATTGCAGGCGCGGTCTCGATGATGGCTGGGCGCTATCTGGACGTGCAGTCGGTCGGACATCGCGGCGAGGCGCTGCTGAACACGACCCGGCAGCACATCGCGCATGCGCCTCGGCCGTACCTGGATCGGGCGGCGCACCGACTTCGCGCGGCGGGGATGACCCTGGAAGAGGCGACCACAGTGGTCGAGGTCTTCGAACGCAACCCCGACGCGTTGCTCGACCATGTCGCCGCCTACGAGATCGGCCTCGCCGTGCAGACGCAAGGGTCCCCGCTGTTTCACGCGCTGTGGATGTTCGTCGCGGACCTGATCGCCGCCGCAGTGCCAGTGATCCCGTTCGTGTTTCTGCCCATCCAGACCGCTGTTGTCGTCGCTCTGGTCGTCACGGGTCTGTGGATGGCCCTGTTGGGGATCGCCCGGGGCTGCATCGGCGGCGTCAACATCTGGCGGAGCGCAGTGCAGACCATGGCCATCGCGGGTGCAGCAGCACTCGCAGGCGTCCTCATGGGCCGACTCGTCACCACGCACTGATGATCGACCGGACACCGGTAGGACTCGCGCAGAGATGATGAGATGCTCAGGACCTCGTATCGAGGCCTGCCCACAAACGTCAACGCCCCTGCGTGCTTGCCGGAATCAGATCGAACGCGGGTGGAATACCGCTTAGCGCCACCTAAGCGTCCTCCTCCTCCAGATCCTCGTCACGTAGGTGATGCTTCTGGTCGGGCCGGGCGCGCCGACCGTCATTGACTTCAGTTCGTCGAGCACGGCCGGGTCGGACACCGTCCTGAACTCTGAGGGGTCACGAACCCCGTTCATGGTGAAGCCGACCCAGGCTGGCGAGGCCGCATCGCCGCCCCCAACCACCGCGGACACGATGGGTCAACACGGCCGCAGCGAGGCGAGCCAACGACCATCGGCAGACTCGGACGGCACTCAGGGCAGGTACTGCTCGGCGATCTGCGTGACGACGCCGTGACGCACAGTCAGCCAGAAGATGCCGCCATTGAGGTCGGGGAACTGTCCCAACCTCGCCAATGTCACTTGCAGGTTCTTGACCGAGCTGTGTGTGATGGCCCCACCCAGGTCGTTCACTGTAATCGGCGCCGTGTACGTGACGAACAGGGTGCGAAGCAGATGGCTTTGGTTGCGGATCCAGACGTCGTTGGGGGGCGGAATCCTTTCAGCGTGGTCCTGGGCCGCGGCAGTTGCAGCAGCCTCCCCTAGGAAGAGCTGCACGACGTCGAAGGTCACGAGCCGACCACGAGAATCCACCGCCGTGATGCGTGCTGCATACCGACCGTCCGCCATCCCAATGATCGTGACCCGCGACGCCGACGCCGATGTCGGGGACGATGTCGGGGCGGTCGCCGTCGCGCTACCTGTGGGTGCGGAGAAGGACGGGGCTGATTCCCGGCTTGGGGTCTTGGCGGTGAAGCCCTGGGTATGCGGCGGCGCGCTCGCACTTTGCGTGCACGCAGTAACACCCAGGCCCACGACAGCCGGGGCGAGGAGCATCAGGATGAGGCGGGCGCCTGAGCTGGTCATGATCGATCCTTCCTGCGTCTGAGGGAAGCCCCAGATGGACCCTTCTGATTTCACCCTTGTCCCGTGCACCACCAGGTAGAAGCCACCCAAGGTGCGGTGTTCGCCCACCTCGCGTCCAATGACGGACCGAAACCATGGACGCTGGCGACGAAGAGTTCAGCGGCAAGACCGTCCGCCGTCCCGAAAACCCAAAACGCGAGGAGAGAAAGCCAGCATTCACCGTGTCCGATCCCTTACCGAACAAGGACGCACGCCTCGACCGTCCGGACGGAGCGCGGGAATGGCTTGGCTAATGAAGCGTGGGTGATGTCGCCGAGTTCTGCCGTAATCAGAGGAGTCATGTTCGATTTCCATGCAACGCTGGTGGACCATCGAGATTCGGGGCGCGTGGATCGAGACGACGGCTCAACTCCTGAAGTCAACGCCGGGACAGTGGCTAGAGGGGATCCCGAACTGCTCCCGTCAGGGAACATCGCGAGCAGATCTGGAGGCAGTCTGACACGATCGACCCAGGAAGCTCCCGTGATCCGAGTCAGGTCCGGCACCGTGAGGTCTTCATTCAGGCTGTGAGTCTGTTCCCTGGAGTTGAGCCGGGTCTTGGTGGGGCGCTATATGCCGTGATGGCTGATCAGTGGGTCGCTTTCGACGACACGATGCCAGTGCTTACGGAGTTTGCTGAGGGCGGTGGCCCGATCGTTCTGGTGTCCAACATCGGGATAGACATCCGCTAAGCGAAGCGATCGATCGATCGTTCAGACCGAGTTCGCCTTGCTCGCAACTGCAATCGTCTTCCTGACCTCAAGCATCGCGCTCGCGGATGACAGCTGCCTTGGACCGGCACATGGCGACGGTTAAGCCACGGGGCTGCTCGCGCACGACGCCGCCGACTGAGCACTTTGCGCGGCGATCCGAACCTCGCCGCCCACGCGATTCGGCAGGTGTGCACGCCATCCGGAGGCGACGACCGCGAGGCATCCGAGGGCAACGACGAATCCCGCGCCGAACATCTGCGGGTAGCTCCAGCGCGGGGCAAGGACCGCCAGCACCGCCGGAATGGAGAACCCGAGGTAGGCGAACGAGTAATAGAAGGCGGTCAGCCCGGCGAGATCATTGGGTCCGGCAATCCGCTGGACCTCGTTGAGTCCCGCGACGAGCGCGAGGCCGTACCCCATGCCGAGCACAGCGGCGGCGGCGAACGCAAGAGGCAAAGTGAGTTCCTCGGCGGCGACGGCGCCGAGGCCCATGCCGATGACGATGATCACGAGCGCGATGACTGAGGCCCGAGCGCTGCGACGGGTGTCGATGGCCCGCCCGACTACCTGAATCCCGAGGCCGCATCCGAGCGTGAGAACCGCTAGCAGAGCAGAGAAGGCGATGGGCATGCCGCCTGAATGTGCGCGCATGAGACCCGGGAGCACCGCGTACGCGCTCCCCGCACATCCGAAGACCCACGGTGCCAGCGGCATGACAACGCGCCGGAAGCGCCGGTGCGCGATGGAAGGTACCCTCAGGTCGGCCAGGAGCGCACCACGCGTCTGCGCCGATTGAATCGCTCGAGTCTCGGGCGCGCGCAGCAGCCATAGTGCGGTGAATACGGTGAGCGCCAGGTGCACCATGTATGCGGTTTTGGTGGGCCAGGGACCCCACTGCGCGAGCACACCGGCCACCCCTGCGCCGACCAGGAATCCGAGAGTGAGCGAGAGCGAGGCACGACGCGCGCCCGCACCAGCATCGGGCTCGCCCGCGGAGAGTTCCTTGATCCATGTCGTCCCGACGGCCATGACCAGACCGAGTGCGAGCCCGCACAGCACCCGTCCGATTGAGAGCGCGAGCGGCGACTGCGCGCAGAGGGCGAGCACGAGCGACCCGGCGAGGCTGAGTGGAGCGGCCGGCAGCATGAGGGGGCGGCGGCCGTAGCGGTCGGACAGTGGCCCCCCCACGAGCAGCGCCGGCACGATTCCTAGTACGTAGGCGCCGAGCAGCATGTCGACGGTCACCGCGGAGAAGTGGCTAACATCGCGATACATGACCAGCAGCGGGGTGAACTCGTTACCGCCCCAGGCAATCGCGAACATCGAACCACCGACGGCGAGCCAGGGTGCGGTCCACCACTTCGGCCTCGTTCCGGCGTGGTAGGCCTGCGGTGCGCGCGTCACAGCGATGCGGCCTCGGCCGCGCGCTCGGCCGTATGAGCGTCCCGGAGGTGACGTCGGAGCGCGCTGCCGAATCCGCGCGCGTCACCGGCGCCGATCAGGCTGGCGAGTTGCCTGTGGCCTCTCACAAAGCCTCGTGCGCGTTCGACATCGCGCCACAGCGATCGCGCCACCATCCGGTGCTGGCGCTCGCGCAACGACACGCTGAAGCTCGTCAGTAGTGCGTTGCCTCCTGCCGCAACGATCGCGAGATGGAATTCCGTGTCGTGGCTCGAGTAGCTGTCAAGGTCGCCTTGGTCAAGCGCTACGTTCTGCTGCGCGATCGATGACTCTAGTACCGCGCAGAGCCGCGAGCGGTCCTCGGCGGTGGCCAGCGACTCGACGGCGTGTACCTCGAGCAGCAGTCGCGCGTCGATGACCGCTTGAGCCTCCCCAACGGCGATGGGCACGACGACCGCACCCCGCTTCGGGTACAGGCGTAACCAACCCTCGGCCTCGAGCCGAAGGAACGCCTCCCGGACGGGCGTTCGACTCAGGGCGAGCTGTCCGGCGATCTCGCCCTCGCTGATCATGCTGCCGCCGGAAAGACGGTCATCCACGACCATTTCCTTGACATACCGGTAGGCGACTTCGGCGGCTGAAGGAGAGACGAGCGACATAGACACAACATGAGTCTATGTCATGGAAATGACTTCGACGTGGTCATGGGTTTCCCCAAACGCGTGCAGGCGTGAAGCTGCGGCGAATCCCACCGCCGCCTCCCAGCCCACCTAAGCGAAAGTCGCAAGGTCTACGTCCCAGCGTTGACGAGCCCGTTTCGATCCCTTCGAGCGATCGTTAACCGGTGAAATCCCGTCGGGTCTCGTGAAGACTGGACGGCTTCTGCCTCGCGAGCGCATAGCAAGAAACGTGGGTGCCCGCCGAGCTTGGCGGATCAAGGGGACCAACCAGAGGGCGGCGTCGTGAACCGCCAAAGCCGCGGCGGTATTAAGTGCGTGCCTGCAAGCCGCAGCCTGGCAGTCGAGCGTCGAACGGGTGTGGCTTCTGCCGGGCCCTGTTGGTGGTGCAGGTCGCTGTTCGGCTATTGCGGTGCCGCGGTGGGCCTGCCGTCAGCGGGAGTGCGCAACGGTAACGCAACTGCCGGCAATGCTGCGATCTGACGCCACGCCGCCTGCTGCGCCTGGCCGGCGGAGCGGCGCGTGACGGTCAGCGCCCGCAGGGGTTCGATGCTCACCCGCTTCGGGTCGGTGGTGGCCTCCCCGGACAGCACCCACCGGGCGGCACGGTAGGCGTCCAAACGGTCAGCCTTGCCCTGCTTGCGCCGCTCCGCCGGCCAAGTCCGGTTGACCTCGATGACTTTGGTCCCGGCGCCGGTGACCGCGGCCGTGATCCCGACACCGTAGCTGCTAGTGCCCTCGATCCCAACCGCCTGAACAGGACCGTGCTCGACCAGCCACGCGACCGCTCGTCGGTAGCCAGCGATCGTGGTGGGGAACTCCCGGTCAGCGACCGGCTGACCAAGCTGGGTGATGACCGCGACCTGGATGGTGTCATTGTGTGAGTCGACGCCGCCGACGATGTGCTGCTGGTTTGCCATGATGGTGATGCCCTTCCGATCCGATGGATCGACACCGGCCGGACCGGTCAGACAGGACATACACCATGCCCCGGGACGGGCCAGGCTCGTATTAGGTCATGCCCGACCGGCCGTTGCCGTGACAAGCGCCGCGCGGAGGCCGGACGGATCAGTCCATCGGCAACCCAGCAGGGCTCCAGTCAGGTAACGGGTCACGACCCCCACGCAGACCAAGACCGTGATCGAGACCGCACTGGTCGAGGAGATGTCCGAGCACCTCGGCTACGACAAACACGAGATCAGCGCCCACTTCGCCGACGTCTGCGTACATCGTGACGATGCCCCGCTTGCCGCTCCGGGTTACTCAGGGCTCGGCCCACCACCGCGGCAGGTCGGCGATCGAGTCGAGCACCGCCTCGGGGGACACGTTGCCGCAGAGGTCGGACGGCGAGAACTTTCCGGTGCGCACCAGGACGCCGGACAGGCCCGCCCGCTGGGCACCCTCGACGTCGGAGCGGACGTCGTCGCCGACCATCACGACCCGTTTGGGTTGCAGGCCGAGGGCCTCGACCGCGGCGCTGTAGAACGCCGGATCCGGTTTGCCCAGCACCACGGCCGTGCGGCCGCTGGCGTACTCCAGCGCTCGCACGAACGCACCCGCATCGAGGCGAAGTCCATCCTCGGCGCGCCAGTAGCGAGTCAGCCCGAGGGCGATCAGGGGCGGTCTCGGGTCGCTCATGAGCAGCCGGAATGCGCGATTGAGGGTCGCGAAGTCCCACCCTTCGCCTAAGTCACCGACGACCACTGCACCAGCGCCGTCCTCGGTGCCGTCCTCGAGCGGATCGAGCTCGTCGAACTCCATCGCGGTGGCGTGGGGGACGAAGAGTGCCGGATGCTCGATGTCGTGGCTCCGGAACCAGGCCACCGCCGCGACGGCCGGGGTAAGAATCTGGCCCGCGGTCGCAGCGATGCCCATGCCCGTCAGCTTGTCGACGATCGCCCGCCGAGGACGAGACGTGGTGTTGGTCACGTAGCGGTAAGGCACGCCTTCACGCGCGAGCCAGTCGACTGCTCCGGCGGCGCCGGGCACCGCCTGATCGCCCACGTAGACGACACCGTCGAGATCCAGCAGGACTCCGCGCACGTCTCCATCATGCGCGCGATGGCAGTTCTGTGGCCCTCAAACCGGTCGCACACGCCGCCGGTGTTCACGTGGGTCTCGCTGTCACCGACTCTGTCTTGGGAGAAGCAGACCTAAGCAAGTTCGTCATCCGAACCCTCGACACGATCGCTCTTCCTGCCATGGCACCGCCTGCCTCGCCGTGCCTTCAACTGATCGTTGGCTGCGGCATCCGACGAGCACCAGCCGCCCAATAGCGATATCGGTCGTGCACCTGCAGGCGTCGATGCTCCTGACCCAGCGTGACCCGCTCCCTCTTGTTCAACTCCGGTGTCTTCGGAGTCCGGTCTAACTCCACAGCACCCGGACTTGCGGATTTAGCCCGAAGCGGTAAACGCCCACCGCCGATGACGAGCCGCCTAGTGCACCGCCGCCTTGACGCGCTGACGGATCGTCTTGGGTTGATGGCTGGTGACTTGTCCGCCTTGCCCTACTGCTGCACTGCTGAGCGTTCAACGCGCGCAAACTCGCCTGCAGGCCGGGTGTTGTACGGTCGCGGCATGGGGGATCTCAGCCAGACCATCACGATTCGCAGCACTATGGAAAGCGATTGGCCGCAGATCCGCGAACTACGCATCGAGAACGCGACCGACAACCCAATCTCATACGGGGCAACACTCCACACCACTCAGCGAATGGACGTGGACGCCTGGCGCCTGCGAGGGCGACGCGGTGAGGCTCCCGACACCGCCTCTCTGGCGGCGATTGACATGACCACAGGTCGATGGGTTGGAATGATGAGCGGACAGTTGGGCGATGAGGACGGTCCGCAGGCAGTCCTGACCGGCGTCTATGTCTCACCGGACTATCGCGGGCGGCGCTTTGGCATCGCTGATGCCTTGCTCGATGAGGTCGAGGATTGGGCATATCGCACTTCTGATCGTCTTCGCCTATTCGTGTACGAGAACAGTCCTCGAGCAATCGGTTTCTACAGCCGCCGGAATTTTCAAAAGACTGGACGTCGACGGGCAATCACGTTGGAGCCGGGCGGACACACGCTCGAAATGGTCAAGACATTGCGCGTCCGGGACCAATAGTCCCTGGCTACCCCCCGTCGTAGGCGATCGATGCATTTGGCCACCGGCAAGCCAGTGGCCTAGGGGACGAGGAGCTGGGTCCCGGACCGCTGATGCCTGCGAGGTGGAAGGACGCAGAACTCGTTGCCCTCCGGATCGGCGAGCACGACCCAAGGCTGCTCCCCCTGACCGACGTCCGCCGTTCGGGCACCCAGCGCCAGCAGACGGTCTACCTCGACCGCTTGGTTATCCGGGCGGAAGTCCGGGTGTAGGCGGTTCTTGGTTACCCTCGGATCACCTACCGGCACCAAGACCAAGCCGGGAGGCGATCGGGAGCGGGCCTGTTTTCGAACTCGTCCTCGGCCTCAAGGATCGCCACCCAGCCCAGAGGTTCGGCCCACCACCGTCCCAGCGCGGTTGCACCGCGTCCACAACGACCTGCTGCCATTCAAGACTCATGGCTCTGGTGCTCTTGCGGCGCCCGCACACCGATCGGTGACCGGTCACCGATCGTGCGAGAAGAAGCGGCCAGACTGCGATAGCACGAGCACGATCTGCTCGCTGGTGTCGATGAGATCCGACCCGGCGACGCCATCCGGCCGGGCATGCCGCGAGGCCCGATGAGCACACCGACGAAGTGGTTCGCGAGCTCTCCCTGCCTGGAATGTGGGTTGTTATCTGGTTGGCGTCGGCGTCGATGCCCGATCGATCGCAGCGAACTCCTCGTCGCTGAGTTCCAGTGTGAGGGCGCGTGAGTTCTGCCGGACGTGATCAGGCTTGGTGGCCCCAGGGATCGCGATCACGTGCTCGTCTCGCTTTAGCAACCAGGCGAGTGCTACCTGAAGAGTCGTCACGTCCTGGGCGGCCGCTACTTCTTGCAGTGCGTCCACAAGGGCAGCCGAGCCCTTGTTCTTGCGGGAGCCAGCGCTGACGGCACCGCCGGCCAGGGGCCGGTAGGCGATCAGGGCCACGTCCATCTGGCGGCAGGCGTCCAGGACACCGTTGGTCTCGGGCGCTCGATGCAGCAGGCTGTACTGAACTTGGTTGGCCGCCAGCGGAACCCCGTAGCGGGCCAGCACGTCGGCCGCCGTCCGCATCTGCGCCACGTTGCAGTTGCTGATCCCCGCGGCCCCGATCTTCCCAGCCTCGATCGCCTTGGCCATTGCCTTCATCCAGGTGTCCACGCCGCGCAGGGAGTAAGGGAAGTGCAGATAGTAGAGGTCGAGCGATTCCCTGCCGAGCCGTTTCAGTGTCCTGTCCAGCGCGGATTCGAACTGGGCGGTGGTAAGCCGGGCAGGCAGTGGCGCGAACTTGCTGGCCAGCACGACCGGCCGTCCGTCCTGCTGGGCCGCCACGCCCACAGCCAGCTCCGACCGGCCGAAGCCGTAGACCTCCGCAGTGTCGAGAAAACCCATCCCCACATCGAGCGCCGCCGCCAGCGTCTCGTTCAGGCGTGCCTGGCCCGGCTCGCCGGTATTCCACCGGTTGGTGCCAACCCCCAGCGCCGGCACACTCACACCCGATCTGCCCAGCGGCCGCTCGGTTCCACTCATCGCGCTCCACGCCTTCCCTGTGCGGCCGGATCAAGAATGACGCGCCGTTCCTGGCCCGAAATCGAACTGGGCTCGAAAACCACTGGCTGCCAGTTGCCTCAGCTAATGCCAAAGCCAACCGAGCGCGGCGTCTGCCACCTCTTCCCAGCCCGGCTCGCCGCAGATGTAGTGGGAGCGACCGCTGAACTCCCGGTAGTCGACCCGCCCGGGGCCAACCTTGTACTTGTTGGCGTTGCGCCGCACCATGGCCACCGGCGTGAGGTGATCCTGGGTGCCGGTAAGGAACAGCAGCGGCACCTGCACGGCCGCGAAGTCAATCCTTGCTGAGCCACCCAGAGTGCTCCGGGACACGTTGCGACTCTCCGGGACCACGAACCTGTCGAAGACTTCGTCGCTAGCTGGACGGGTGAGAGTGTTGCAGAATGCGTAGTGAAACCGCGCGGGCGTCATGAACACAGGTTTGTTCCCCATGAACGGGTTGATGTGGGGAAAGTTCGCACGCAGAAAGTGTGGACTGAAGGAAACCACCCGTTGCGGCGGCGCGGAGCTGATCGAGACGCCCGCGCGGGCGTAGCCGTCGTTGACCAGTCGCTGGACCAACAGTCCGCCGATCGAGTGGCCTACCAGGATCGGGCGTTCGGGAAGGTCGTCGATCAGTGTCTTAAAGTGCTCGGTCACGGCGGAGAACGTCAAGGCGCCGAGGTCCGGATCGACCTCTGAGCGCAGCCTTGGCGGGTCACCGTGGTGGAACGGCCAGCTGGGGGCGCTGCAGGAGAACCCCGCAGCGGCAAACCGTTCGACCCAGGGCTGCCAGCTCCGGCCGTTGAGATACATGCCATGGATGAAGATGACGTGAGGGGCCATGACACGACTCTATGTTTGCAGGGCGCAGGTTCGTGGCACCTGGCTTGCGTGCCTTGCACCGCATAGCTTTTTCAACTCGATCTGGGGCGCACACCTGTCGGTGCTGCCCGATGTGCGGTTGGCCTCCAGATCGAGCTTGTTCATCGCCTCGAGGGTGAGCTCGTCAAGGAACCTGACAGATGGCAGCAGCCAGGTGCCGACGATGTCAGCAGCGGCCACCTGACGTACTAGGTCTTGCCTTGCGGGGGTCGGCGAATTGGTGGCGCGATAATCGATGCCGCCTGCGGCGGTGGTCAGCGCGAAGGGCGCGGTGCCATCGATGTTGAGTGAAAGGATCGGGATCTTCATTATGAGACCGTGCGAGCCCCGCCGGGCAGATCCGGCCGGTCAGCACAACGCCCGGTTGACAGCCAGCACCAGAGCCAACTCCGGTGAGACGATGTGCGGCTGAAGGGGACATGAGATCGCTGCTCATCTGGATTGTCCTGCAGTGACCCCCTCTGGCGGGCTGCAGGGTAACTCCGGATGGTAACCGCGGGAATGAACAACCTACATATGGGAGAACAAGATGGGCACGGCGGCAACGAACAGCCCCAACGCCAGCATGAGTGAGTCGTCGGAGCGCCATGGCGCCGGCTCGGCCCAGGTCCGGGGAGCCGCAGAGGTGAGCGCCGCAGAGAAGCCGCGAGCTTCCATCGCCACCGCCATCCGCCCGGCCTGGCGCAGCGTCTCGATGAGAAGCCCGAACGTCAGGGCCGCGACCGAGCGCCCACGAGCCAACGGCGAACGGCCCGGGCCCAGCCCCCGCACCCGACGAATGCGAGCGAGCTGGTCCCAGTGCTCGCCAAGGCCTTCGAACCGGTGCAGCGCCGCCACCGCGGCCACGACCGGGCGGGCGGGGAGCCGCAGTCGTTGGCCCAGGTGATCACCCAGCGCCGACGGGTCGATCCGAGACGCCAGCAGCACACCGGGAACCACGAAGAAGGCGACCCGTAGCCCGGCCAACGCACCGGAGGAGATCTCACGCCCAGGGCTGAGCAGCCAGTTCGAGAAGCTGACCGAGGCGACCGCGAACAGTCCCGGCATCAGCCGGCGCCAGGGCAGGGCGCCGATCCCCAGAACCATCGGAGCCAGCGCGATCTGAACCCCGATGGCGGCCAGAGCCGTGGGCAGGTCGGAGATGAATGGCGCACCCAGCACCAACATGATCGAGACCAGGAGCAGCGAGAGGGGACCGGATCGGCCCGCCAGCCCGGCAAAGCGTCTTGCCGCAGGAGCCACGGTTGACAAGACATCCTGCTCCGGCGGCGGTAGTGGATCGGTTTCAGGCTCAAGGACCCGCCCGGCCAGCAGTGTGATCCGCCGGTCAGCCAGGGCAATCAACAACGGGTCGTGGGTTGCCAAGACGACGCCGACCCCGGCGGCCCGGGCTGCGACAACCACTCCCGCCACGGCAGACCACGTCAACCGGTCCTGGCCGACACTCGGCTCGTCCAGGACCAGGACCGAAGGCCCGTGGGCGATCGCCCCAGCCAGCGCGAGCCGCCTCTGTTCTCCACCCGAGAGGAAATGGGGGTCAACGCCGGACAGTGCCGACAGGCCCAGCACCTCCAGCAACGCGTCGACCCGAGCCTGGGCAGCGTCGTCATCCAGGCCCAGTCGCCTGCTGGTCGACAACACGTCCTCACGGACCGTGCGTGCGACCACTACCTGCTCGGCCTGCTGCGGTACCCACCCGAACCCGGCAGCCAAAGCTAGCGAGGTCCAGCGATCGACAACCTCCCGCGATTGCCGGCCCATGCCGTGCGACAACCCGTCTCCAGCGCGCACCAGCCCCTGGGTGGGCGCATCGACCCCTGCCAGCAGCGCTGTCAGAGTCGACTTGCCGGCACCGCTAGGACCGACAACAGCGACGCACTGTCCTGCGCGGACTTCCGCGCACACATCCTGCAGCGCCTCCACCGGCTTGGCACGCTGGTTGGCGGACATCACAGACTCCCGCGCCCCGCGGACGACCGAAACCGACTCGGCCGCGACAAGCACTGACCCAGGACGACCGAAACCAGCTAGACCCGCTCGGCTCGGCATGCACAACGCGCGAGGCACATGCAGCGGGCGGGGAGCCGCCACCGACGGCACCCAGACACCTTGGGCCGCAAGGTGGTCTGCCGAACTCGCCAGGGTCATGGCGACCGGCCCGTCAGCACTGACCCTGCCCGCAGAGTCGAGCACCACCAGGCGATCGACCTCGTGCACCCAGTCGGACAGTTGGTGTTCGACCATCACCAACGTGGCCCCCGAAGCGCGCACTGCGTCAATGATCGCCTCCCGCACCACCGTGGCGGCGGCAGGGTCAAGCATTGACGTCGGCTCATCCAACAGCACAAGCCGCGGTGTCAGAGCAAGAACGCCGGCCAACGCCAGCCGTTGGGTCTCGCCACCGGACAGTGCGCTGGTGGCGTGGTCCTGGTCATACGGGAACCCCACGCAGGCCAACGCCGACCGTACCCGGGACCAGATCTCGCCACGGGCCATTCCGAAGCTCTCGGGGCCGAAGGCCACGTCGCGACCTACCCGTCCAGCCACCAGGGCGTCGCCGGGGTCCTGCATCATCAGGGCAACCGACGAGCCGCTGGCCGGCGAACCGTCGACCAAGACCGAACCGGTGAGATCACCGGTCTCAGTCGTGCTCAGAACTCCGGCCAGCGCGCGCAGAAGGGTGGACTTGCCGGAGCCGCTGGGCCCAGACACCAGCACACGCGAACCCGCCTCGATGCGCAGGCTGATATCGGCCAGCACCGGCTCCCTGCGCCCGAAGGGACGCCATGTGAGGTCACGCAACTCGACAACGGCGCCTTGCATAGCCGGAGGCGCCGGCGTGCGCACAGTCTCGGGAGGCATCGTCTCAGATGAGGTGGGACTCACGAACTTCCTGACCAGGGGGGAAGGCATTCAGTGCACCTGTTCTGGCTAGGGCGCGCACCAGGAGCCAGCCGCCAACCCCGGCGATGACAGCGCCGGAGACCATGCCACAACCCAGGTAGACAGCCTTCCACATGCTTGAGTACTCGCCAACGTAGGACTGCCACTCGTAGAAGACGATCTCGAAGACCGCCGAGAGAGCGCCGCCGAGCACTGCCACCACGACACCAAAGCGACGGTGCCGAAAGAGCGCCAGTACGAGCTCGACCCCCACGCCCTGGAGTACCCCCGAGAGTAGGACGGCGGCGCCCCACTTGTTGCCCAGGAAGAGCTCTACGTTGGCGGCCACGAGTTCGGTGAACAGGGCGGCACCCGGTCGTCGGATGACCAAAGCTCCCACGACCGCGGGGACCAGCCAGACCCCGAGCATGAGCTCACCAAGTGGAGGGAAGCCCGCGGTGGCCGTGCTCAGAATCGGATAGATGAAAGTGTCGAAACCCCAGAACATGACGCCGAAAGCCACGGCGAGCATGGCCGCAGTAATCAGGTCGATGCCACGCCAACGCATCAGGGGTCGGGTGGCCAGTGCGGTCGTACGCGGCGTCCGCGGTGTCCCAGCGTTCTGCCTGGGCAGTTTGGTGCTTCGTGTTTGAGTCATTGCTGTTGTCCTTCTCCCGTGGAATCCGCATGGCAGGATGCCTCGGGGAGGCAAGCACTCGTCATATCTGCCGGTGCGGTTGCACAAGCGGATACATCGAGCGCAAACCTGAGATTCTCAACTCCCTTCGCCGGTGCTAACCGGAGCAGGTTCGAGGGTCTGCGGCGAACCGCACTCTCAGCGCTAAAGGGCGCTCCCCTGTTGTTACGCAGACGACGTTACACCCGAGTCGCAGACTGAGGTGCCATGCCCCTCACCAACTAAGAAACTACGGGGTGTGGTGCAAGAGCTCGCTTCGATCGAACATCTGCGCGGTCGCGCGGCCACTCGGCGTCCCGACGTCTGGGTCGGCTCCGGCGGCCAACAACTCGATGACCACCGCGTCCTGGCCTTTGAAGATCGCACTGGCCAGCGGACTCTGTCCGCGGTCGTTGGTTCGATCTGGGTCGGCGCCCAAAGCCACCAGCGCACCAACCGTCTCGGCTTGCCCGTGGTCGGCGGCCAGCATCAGCAAGGTGTTGCCGGTTGCATCGGTGAGGTTCACTGGCACCCCGTGCTCGATGTACGCCCGCAGTCTCTGGGTCTCACCCGCGCGCGCGAAGTCGAAGCACGCGTGTGCAATCGTGACCAACTGCGAGTCCGGAGGGCTGTCGACGCTGTCGTCCCAGGGTCTGTCCTCGCTCAGGGAATCTGGCGGGCTTACTTCGTTCATTCCTTCAGGCTATGACCAGTCGGCGCCTGGGCCCTGCAATTCGTCAAAGACGAGCCACGTGCGCGTCGTCTGAACCCCGGGGATGGCCTGGATCCGGTCGAGGACAAGGTCACGCAAGGCGATGTTGTCGGGCGCACGCACCAGGACCAGGACGTCGAAGTCCGCTCCCAGCATCGAGACGTGTTCGACATAGGGCAGTCGGCCCAGGCACGATGACACCTCGCGCCAGGAGTTCTGCTCGATGGACAGCGAGACGTAGGCGGAGGTCCTCAGCCCCGCACGCTCGTGGGCAATCTGCGCGGAGAACCCGGTAATCACTCCATCGGCGAGCAACCGGTCGACCCGCGCGTATGCGTTTGCCCGGGAGATGTGCACCCGCTCGGCCAGAGAGCGGATCGAAGTGCGGGCGTCCCTGATGAGCTCGCTCAGGATCCGACGGTCGGGGCCGTCCAACGACCTGACCGAGCGTCCCACGGCGGAACGTTTCGGTGCCTGCTTGTCAGACACTTGATCTCCCATGGAGTCTGCCTTCGCTCAATTGTCTCTAATGCTAGCCAGAGTTAGGGACAAAGGTCTACAAGCAGCGACTATTAGGAGTCATATCGCTCATCCGGTACAGGAGGCACATGCTAATGCCGACGCCACTGGAAGCCGCCTCCTTGACCACCGATACGAGCACCGCTCTGGCACAGACTGCGTCCACCGATCGGTCCTTCGCCAGAGGTTTGATGCCCGCTTCGATGCCGGTGCAGTTCCTGGACGACCTGGGCCACCGGGTGCAGGTGTTCAACGACGACTACCCCGAACCGTCCAGCCAGCAGCTCGTTGCCGCCTACCGTGCGATGGTCATCGGCCGCCGGTTCGACATTCAGGCCACGGCACTGGCCAAGCAGGGTCGCCTCGCCGTTTACCCACCCTCTCGCGGCCAGGAGGCATGCCAGATCGGTTCGATGCTCGCCCTGTCGCCGGATGACTGGGCGTTCCCGACATACCGCGACTCAATGGCCCTGGTAACCCGAGGTCTTGATCCGGTCGAGATCCTGGCGGTGCCGCACGGTACTGCCCATTGCGGCTACGACCCCAGGGCAAGCCGGACCGCACCACAGTGCACGCCGCTGGCAACACAGCTGGTCCACGCCGTCGGGTTCGCCTCGGGCGAGAAACGCAAGGGCCGACCAACGGTCGCGATGGCATTCGTCGGCGACGGCGGCACCAGCGAGGGCGACTTCCATGAAGCGCTCAACTTCGCGGCCGTCTTCAAGGCCCCTGTCGTGTTCCTCGTCCAGAACAACAAGTACGCCATCAGCGTCCCGATCTCAAGACAAAGCGTCGCTCCCTCCCTGGGATACAAGGGAATCGGCTACGGCATCGCCTCCGAGCAGGTCGACGGTAACGACGCCATGGCTGTGCTTGCGGTGCTCAACAAAGCAGTAGCGCACGCGCGATCAGGTCAAGGGCCGGTGCTGGTCGAGGCGCACACCTACCGTCTCGACGCCCACACCAATGCAGACGACGCCACCCGCTACCGCGACTCCGCAGAGGTCGAGGACTGGCTGCGCCGTGATCCGATCCCGCGCCTGGAGGCATGGCTACGCCACAAGGGCCTGATAGACGACGCGTTCGTGGCATTGGTTGCCCACCAGGGTGAGGCGTTCGCCGCCGACGTTCGCGAGCGGATGGCCATCAACCTCGCTGTCGACCCGATGTCTTTGTTCGACAACGTGTTTGCCACCCCGACCCCGCAACTTCTGGAACAACGAGCAATGTTGGAAGCCGAGCTCGAGGCCGAGGAGGCCAGCCGGTGACCACCGCAGCGCGAGCCGAAGACATATGCGCCTCACCACCACCCCAGTTGGTGACGATGTCAGGGGCGATCAATCGCGCGTTACGCGATGCCATGACGGCCGACCCCGACGTCGTGGTCTTCGGCGAGGACGTGGGCACCCTCGGTGGTGTCTTTCGCGTTACCGACGGAATCTCCCGCGACTTCGGCCAAGACCGTTGCTTCGACACCCCCCTGGCCGAGGCTGGCATTGTCGGCTTCGCTGTCGGGATGGCGATGGCCGGTTTCCGTCCCGTCATCGAGATGCAGTTCGACGCGTTCGCCTACCCGGCGTTCGAGCAGATCGCCTCCCACGTGGCCAAGATGCGCAACCGGACCGCGGGCAGGATCAACCTGCCAATCGTCATCCGGATACCTTTCGCCGGTGGTATCGGCGGCGTCGAGCACCACTGCGACTCCAGCGAGGCCTACTACGCCCACACACCCGGTCTCAAGGTCGTCACCCCGGCCACCGTCGAGGACTCCTACAGCCTGCTTCGCGAGGCCATCAACGACCCCGACCCCGTCGTCTTCATGGAGCCCAAGCGGCTCTACTGGTCCAAGGGGTCCATCGAGTCTGTACTTGCCGCAACGAAATTCGCCTCCTTTGGTCGCGCAGCGGTTCGCCGTGAGGGCACCGACGTGACCCTTGTGGCCTATGGCCCAAGCGTAGAGGTGGCCCTGCAAGCCGCTCTGGCTGCGGAGGAGTCGGGTTGGTCGGTCGAGGTCGTCGACCTGCGCACGCTCGTGCCGCTGGACGACGAAACCATGGTGGCCTCGGTGCGCAAGACCGGCCGTTGCGTCGTAGTCCAGGAGGCCCAGGGCTTCGCAGGTGTCGGCGCTGAGATCGCGGCCCGGGTCCAGGAGCGGGCGTTTCACTCGCTGCATGCACCCGTCCTGCGAGTCGCGGGTCTGGACATCCCCTATCCCCCGCCCAAACTCGAGCACCTTCACCTACCCGACGTCGAACGTGTCCTTGATGCGATCGCCCGACTGCAGTGGGACGACGACACCGACACTCGATTCCTGCCCAGCGACAGCAAAGGCGGTGCGACATGAGCGTGACCACCCTCTCCAGCACCGCCAGAACCTTCATGCTTCCAGACCTCGGCGAAGGCCTGAGCGAAGCCGAGGTGATCGAGTGGGCGGTTGCGCCCGGAGATGAGGTGCACGTCGACCAGATCGTGGTGACCGTCGAGACCGCCAAGGCGACCGTTGACCTGCCGTGTCCGTATGCGGGCCCAGTCCTGACCCTGCACGCCGAGCCCGGAACCGTTCTGGAAGTCGGCAAGGCACTTGTGACCATTGGCGCCGCGCAGAACCCCAACGCTGAGCAGAGGTCCGGCTCTGGCAATGTCCTGGTCGGCTACGGCACCTCTGAGGCCCAGCGCAGTGGCCGGCGCCGGGTCAACGCCCCAACCCGGCCTGCTGCCCACAGCACCTGTGGATCGGTCACCGCAGCGGCCCATGGATCGCTCACCCCGGCGCCAAGGCCTGCGCCCAAGGTGATCTCACCGGTGGTGCGAAAGCTGGCCAGGGATAACAAGATCGACCTCGCCGCTGTGGTTCCCAGCGGCCCTGGCGACGTCATCCGCCGAGCCGACATCGAAGCCACATTGCGAATCGGCCGACCCGGGTCGCCTTCGCAAGATTCGACTCCGGCAAGGGGTCGGATCCGCGCGGACCGCTTTGGCGACCTACGAATCCCCTTACGCGGCGTGCGCCGGACGATCGCAGACAAGATGACCCGAAGCCGCCGCGAGATTCCCGAAGCGACCACCTGGGTCGACGTCGACGCCACCGCCCTGATGGCGAGCAACGACCAGATCAAGGCGACCATCCCCGCCACCGGTATCGGCCTGCTGGCACTCTTCGCACGGATCAGCATCGCCGGACTAACGAAGTTCCCGGAGCTCAACGCGTGGGTGGATGTCGAGGCACAGGAAATTGTTCAGCTGGGCGACATCAACCTGAGCTTCGCAGCCCAGTCGCCGCGCGGACTGGTGGTGCCCGTCGTGCACGCTGCCGGCCAGATGACCACCGCCGAGCTCGCGGCTGGGCTTCGGGAGCTGACCGGACTCGCCCGTGACTGCCAGCTCAGCGCGAGGCAGATGACCGGGGGAACCTTCACCTTGAACAATTACGGAGTGTTCGGAACCGATGGCGCGACACCGATTATCAACTATCCCCAGGCCGCCATGCTTGGTGTCGGCCGAATCATCGACCGCCCGTGGGCGCACGAGGGCCAGGTCGCGTTGCGCAAGGTCGTCCAACTGGGGCTGACGTTCGACCATCGCGTGTGCGACGGCGCAACAGCGGGCGGGTTCTTGCGATTCGTAGCTGACTGTGTAGAGAAACCCGCGCTGCTGCTGGCCGAGCTTTAGGGGGTTTTACCAGCACAATCGGAAGGTGGAATAGGTCCAAGAAAAATGTGGGGACCAATGGCCCTGATCACCACCCGAGGTCCATGAACAGAATAGAGATTACCCATTCCGGGGAGAGGCTAGAGGCAGGCATTCACCGGTCAGGGGGCGGTGAATGCCTGCAGTGGGTCTTGCGGTAAGTCGGCGGCGCTGGGGACAAGCCCGGGTCTGGTGATGCCTTATCTGGTGATGCTTTAATCAAAGCTGACAAGGGGGAATCCCACCCGGCAGATGGCAGCCAGACGAGTGCGGGCAGTGCCGACCGACAGGATAGAACATGGACCAGCTCAGTCTTGGAATTCTCGCCACATCAAGCAAGGAAAACGAGTTTCGACTGCCGGTCCATCCTCAACACCTCGACCGGATCGACGCGGACCTGCGGGCGCGAATGTTCCTGGAAGCCGGCTATGGCGACCGTTACGGCGTTTCCGAGGCGCATCTGGCCAAGCAGGTCGCGGGCATTCGCTCGCGTGCTGAAATCATTTCGACCAGCGACGTCGTGTTGCTGCCCAAACCCACTCTGGACGATGTTGGCGCCCTTCACGATGGGCAGGTGCTCTGGGGGTGGCCACACGCCGTCCAGGATCCCGAGCTCACGCAGATCTGTATCGACAAGCGTTTGACACTCATCGCGTGGGAGGCGATGAATCACTGGACACCCTCTGGGGAATTCCTCGTCCACGTGTTCCATATGAACAACGAGCTCGCGGGCTACTGCTCGGTGATGCATGCCCTGACGCTGATCGGCTCAACTGGTCACTATGGCCGACATCTCACAGCTGTGGTGATTGGCTTCGGGAACACGGCACGAGGGGCCGTCACAGCGCTGCATGCGTTAGGTGTGCACGACGTCACTGCGTTGACCATGCGAGACGTCACGGCAGTTGCCTCCCCTGTGCCATCAGTTGTGCTCGACCATCTGGTCCGTAGCACAGCCGACCCCAGCCACACC
>PMJN01000362.1 GCA_003157445.1 Micrococcales bacterium | reverse complement strand
ACCGCCCATGAGCGAGCGGCGTTCATCGGTGAACATCACGAAGTGGGCGGCCGTGCCCTTCAGGACTGCACACTCGGCCCGGACGCCGTCAGGGATCACCAAGTCGGCGTTGTAGCGGGTCAGCGGGCCCTCCCCGTACTTCGCCCGAGTGGCGCCCTCTACTGCTTGGACGAACCGCCCGATCAGCAGGCTCGTCATGTCTTTCAGTGCGGCCAGATCGACGCGAGAACCATTGTGGGATTGCGGGATCCAGCCCGTTGCGAGCACCCGTCCCAACGCCTCGGTGAGCTCGCCCTCGTCCAGGTCGGGGGCGTACAGCTCACGGGTCATCGCGATGACCGGGGCCATCTCGATCGGTGAGCGCAACGCCTGTAGATCCAGCCTCCGGGAGGCCACCCCGTCCTCGACATCGTGAACCGAGTAGGCCACGTCATCTGACCAGTCCATCGTCTGCGCCTCCAGACATCGCCGCCCATCCGGCTGGGTTCCTCGGTACCAGCCGAAGACCTCGAGGTCATCGGCATAGACGCCGAACTTTCCGGTGCCCCAGCGGTCTTGGTCCCTTCCCCAGGGATACTTGGTGACCGCGTCCAGGCTCGCCCGGGTCAGGTTGAGCCCGGCCGGGCGCCCGTCGGCATGCACACGCTTTGCCTCAAGACGGGTCAGTAGCCGCAGAGTCTGGGCGTTGCCCTCGAAACCTCCGATTTCGGCGGCGATGTCATTCAGCACAGTCTCGCCGTTATGCCCGAACGGCGGGTGACCGAGGTCGTGCGCCAGACACGCGGTGTCAACCACGTCAGCGTCGCACCCCAGTGCCGCGCCGAACTCTCGCCCGATCTGGGCAACCTCCAGTGAGTGGGTCAACCGGTTGCGGACGAAGTCGTCGCTATCGGGTTGGACCACCTGAGTCTTGGCCGACATCCGTCGCAGTGACGCAGAATGCAGCACCCTCGCGCGGTCTCTGGCGAAGTCGTCGCGGTCAGCCTGCTTATGCGCCGGGTCCTCACGGACCCAGCGCTCGCGATCGGAGGCGGCATACGTGCTCACAACTGGCACTGTATGCCGCAGCGGGCATTATCGCGTTAGATGCAACACGACCGCCCTGATCAGGGGATCTATCGATGCCACTCCGTTTTGCGGTGTCGCGCTGATCTGCGAGGCTCGCCGCTTGTTACCTCAAACGCAACAATATGGCTTCTACGGCAACAGTTCGGGTGGGGTTGCGTGGTCGACACGCCGGGCCCGGCCGGGCTGGTGTTGGTCTCCAGGTGGTGCATCTGAACCAGGCAACGGCGGTCTTCGAGGCGATCCTGACTGGCTGGGCGTGCCAGCAGAGGTCCCGGATGCTGGCCGTGAAGACCATCGCGGACCAGTTGCGGTTGATCCGCCGTTTCGCTGATCTCGCTGAGTCCTACCCCTGGACGTGGGGGCCCGCTGACGTGGAGGACTTCACGGTTTCGCTGACGTCTGGAGTCCAGCGGCGGTCGCCGTCGACGATTCGGGGGTACCACCTGTGGTTGCGGATGCCGCGAACCACGTGTGCCCACTGCGGCCAGGAGAAGAGGTGCTCCAACCTGATCCTGGACAAGGATGCGCGCCGACCCCAGCCCAACGAGCGGACTCACTCATTAATGCACAACACGAATAGAGCACTTCCACCAGTAACGGGGTCGGCGCGTTCGGCCTGGCCCCGGGACTTAGGCTCGGGCGATGGAATTCAGACGACTTGGCAAGAGCGGACTGCAGATCTCCGAGATCGCCTACGGCAACTGGCTAACGCATGGGTCTCAGGTCGAACAGAACCAGGCGCTTGCCTGTGTGCGGCAGGCTTTGGACGTCGGCATCACCACCTTCGACACCGCAGACACCTACGCCGATACCAAAGCGGAGTCGGTTTTGGGTAAGGCCCTCAAAAGCGAGCGACGCGAAGGCCTGGAGATCTTCACCAAGGTCTATTTCCCCATGGGGCAACCGGGTCAGAACGACCATGGCCTGTCGCGCAAACACATCCACGAGTCGATCAACGGCTCGCTGCGTCGCCTTGGCACGGACTATGTGGACCTCTATCAGGCGCACCGCTTCGACGACCAGACACCGTTGGAGGAGACAATGGAGGCCTTTGCCGACGTGGTCCGCCAGGGCAAGGCACTGTACATCGGCGCCTCGGAGTGGAACGCGACCCAGCTTCGAGAGGGTCACCGTCTTGCCCGAGAGCTGCGGATCCCCTTCGTGTCCAACCAACCGCAGTACAACATGCTGTGGCGTGTCATCGAGGGCGAGGTGATCCCGACCTCTCGGGCACTGGGCATCGGGCAGATCGTCTGGTCCCCGATCGCTCAGGGCGTCCTGACCGGCAAGTACCANNTGCCACGGATCAGCGGGGCGGCGCGGACATGATCGACGCATGGCTAAAGGATCCGGTCCTGGCTGCGGTTCAGCAGTTGGGGCCACTGGCGAAGGAGGCAGGGCTCTCAATGGCCCAGCTAGCCGTCGCCTGGGTGCTCCAGAACTCCAACGTGTCCGCCGCGATCATCGGTGCCTCACGACCCGAGCAAGTTCTGGAGAACGCCAAGGCCTCCGGGGTCAAGCTCGAAGCCGGGCTCTTGAGCGCCATTGACAAGGCCCTGCAACCGGTGATCCAGCTCGACCCAGCGATGACGAAGTCGCCTGCGCGCAACACCTTCAGTTAAGGGTGCGCTCGCTGCGTCTGGGCCTGCGTGAGCCCTTCAGCGGGCCGAAATCGACCAGTGCGAACAGGACGCCGATGCCCATCACCGGGGCTGCGATCCCGAACGCAACAGCGGCGGTGACGAACAGGGCTCTCAGAAACGAGCCGTTCGTCATGGAGTCGCGGGCGTCCGAGAGGGGCGTGACGCCTTTGTTGTTCTCCTGGCTGATCCCGGCACGAGCATTGGCGTTGAGCGAGTCTGAGACCGGCTTGTTCACGGAGGTGGCCGTGGTGACACTCATGTGCCCCGCTTTGAGCTGTGAGGACGCCATGCCCAAAGTGACGCCGGCGGCGACAACCACCAGGGCCCCGGCGATGATGATGAACACTCCGATGAGCTTGACGTCCGATGTTCTCTTGCCGGTCGACATGTCTGCCCGTCCCTTCGTGGAAGCAAACACACCCTAGGGGG
>PMJN01000548.1 GCA_003157445.1 Micrococcales bacterium | reverse complement strand
ACAACCTCGACGACACACACATGGCACCGCCGAAATGCGGAACCAAGTACAACCCGGGTCCGGCGATCGATGAGGCAGGCCTTCCACATCGAACACAACGGCCTTCTCTGCATTAATGCTGACATTCCGCAACAACGCGCCACAGTTGGTTTGACCCGATCGGGCCAATCAGCCGACGGTATTCTGCCCAAAAGGATTAGGTTCCATGGGGCACCTCCCCGGAAGATTGTGAGCCGAACCAACCAATTGGGGACTGTCAATGTCCAGAGTCGACCGCACGGCCACCCGCGGGTCCGGACCTGACTGAACAGGAGCGCGGACATCTGGCCGTCCGGCACTCTTGTTCACGATCGTCGGCGTTGCCCCGCCCAAGTACCAAGAGCCCCATAAGTCGGGACGCTCTGACCTGCCGCACGCCTTGAGCAACATCGCGGGTGGCACACGATCCGGGCGCCTCAGTCCCGATCTCCCACACGAAGCACCGGAGTGTCCGGCCGCCCTGGGGAATGGTCGTAGAAGAACAGGTGCCCCTTGACCTGATCCTCGAAGACGTGGCGACGCCCGAAAGCGTGCTGTTATCTTCGCCTGAATGGTGAGCTGGGGTCATCGCGCCTTGGGCCAACAAGGCGTTCTGCCCAGTGCCGGCATAAGTACACCTTGCGAACTTCATTCGGTGCGGATGATTCCACGCAGGTGGATAAGCCGCGATCCTGCCGTCATGAACGCAAGGCCGTCGCCGTCCTGCCTGCCCCCGCCGCCACACGCACCAGTGGGGCGGCCGCACCGCGTGCACCCACCCGGCGCCCCCTCGCGCCCAGGTGGATCCTCCCGCTCACAAGCTTCAAGATGGGCTGCCTGATGAAGCGCTGGTGGCCGCTGGTCGCGTTGGCGACTGCGCAGTTCGTGATGGTTCTCGACCAGTCAGTCATGAACGTCTCGATCAGCACGCTGGTAAAGGACTTCAACACGACGGTCACCACGATTCAAGCCGTCATCACGCTGTACTGCCTGGTGATGGCGATGTTCATGCTCACCGGCGCCAAAATCGGCGACATCATCGGCCGACGCCGCGCGTTCTTCATCGGTCTGGTCATCTACGGCTGCGGCTCGGCCATGACTGCCGCGTCTCAGACAGTCGTCGTGCTGGCCCTGGGCTGGTCGATCCTCGAAGGGCTCGGGGCTGCGATGGTCCTCCCAGCCATGGCGGCCCTGATCGCTGGTAACTACGAGGGAAGTGAGCGCAAGGTCGCTTACGCCGTGATCGGGGGTGTCGCCGGTGCAGGTATCGCCGTCGGCCCGATCCTAGGGGGCTGGGCGACCACCGAGCTCACCTGGCGCATCGTGTTCGTCGGTGAAGTCGTCCTCGTCCTGGTGATCCTGGCCATGAGCCGGCTGATCGGCGATGCCCCGAACACCGACCACATCCCTCGTCTGGACTTCGTCGGCACCGTGCTGACTGCCACGGGACTGGGTGCGGTCGTGCTGGGAGTGCTGCAGTCCACCACCTGGGGATGGGTCCAGCCCAAGGACTCACCAATCGAGCCCTTTGGCTTCTCGTTGACGATGTTCGTGATAGCGGGAGGCGCCGGGCTTCTCTGGGCCTTCGTGGCCTGGAGCCGTCACCGGGAGGCGACGGGGCTCGACCCGCTGGTCCACCTCGATCTGGTCAAGGTGCCACCGCTTCGCTCGGGACTGGTGGGCCTGTTCAGCCAAAACCTGATCATGATGGGCGTGTTCTTCGTCGTCCCGCTGTACCTGCAACTCGTCCTCGGTCTCGACGCACTCGATACGGGCGTCAAGATGCTGCCGGTATCGATCACGATGTTCCTGGCGTCGGCTGCGGGCTCCCGACTGTCGTCCAGGTTCCCGGTGCGGACGATTGTCCGATCCGGGGTCACGATCACTGCCCTCGCCGTGCTCATACTCCTGGCGACTGTGCAGCCCACGCTGACCGATGCCTGGTTCGCCATATCGATGGCGCTGCTCGGCGTCGGGATGGGACTCATGGTCTCCCAGCTCGGCAATGTGGTGCAGTCGTCGGTCGACACTTCAGGTCGTGGTGAGGCCGGCGGTCTCCAATACACCGGACAACAGTTGGGTTCCTCGCTCGGGGTCGCACTGATCGGGGCGATCGTCCTGACCGGGCTCACCAGCGTCTTCGTGTCGCAGATCGAGAACGACGCGCGCATCAGCACGGAGGTGGCGTCCCAGGTCAGCGTGGCTGTCGAGCCTGGCATCGACTTCGTCTCGGCCACTGAGGTCACTGCGGCTGCCCAGAAGGCGGGACTTGACCAAGCAACCACCGCGGCTGTGGTCGACGACTACGAGGCTGCACAGATCAAGTCGCTGAAGGCCGGCCTACTGGCCACCGCGCTTCTCGCCCTGGGATCGCTGGCCTTCACCAAGGACCTCCCTCACGAATCGCCACAGACCAAGAAAGGATCCCCGGCCGCCGGCCAACCCCGAGCCGTGGGTCCAAACGATAAGTAACGATGTGCGGGCGATCGTGAGATCTGTTAAGTCCGCGATACTGCCCGTGATACTGCGGCCAAGGTATTTGGAAGCTCCCCGATGCTGCTGCGGGAACCAGACTCCTTGAGTCACTGCCGTCAACGCGCAGTTCACCCTGATGATGTACCTGGGTGTGGTGACAGAAGGTGTGGTGACAGAAGGTGTGGTGACAGAACATGAGTTCAAGTCCCCCGCCGGACACTGCTCTTGAGGTCAAGATACTTCCCGAAGCGCCACAAGCGCGTTCTCAATGTGTGGCGCAATTCGCGGCCTGGCGCCTGACCGTCACTGCTTCTGGACACCCTTCACCTGCTCAGAGGCGGAACCAATGACGAGGCTGATGAAGTGAAGACCACGCCCAGCGACCTTCCCGATCACACAGGCAACCAAACCCGTGCGTGGGTTGACATCCTCCCGGCCATGAGTGGCCAGGATTCCAACTGCTGCGCAGGCAACATGTTGAGGTTCGCGCTTCACCGCCAGGGCACCAACTCCCAAGTCTGCACGCGTCGGCACGCCAGGGCCTGCCACGGTTGACTGCCGGTCCTACAACTCAAAAGCACAACAGGTCTAGCTATCGCCGCCCAGAGCTGAACCAGCAGCCCTCCACCGAGGCCCGGAAGGTCTTCCTGACTGCCCTGAACGACCGGGTTTGCACCTCGGGCGAACTGATGAACGCCGTTCGGTCTCGGCTCCCGTACCCAGCTGCCTCTCATGGACTCACCCGTGACGGGGCGCTGAGGCCGCGAGCTGCTCCCACTCTGGTTATCGACAGATCCCAGGCCGACACGAACGGTTCGATCACGTGGATCTTCTGAAACTGTCCGAAGACACGTTCTCGCGCAGGGCTCGCAGGCGCAAGGTCCAGACACCTGGTGTGCCAGCACCGATAGACCGGCCGTCCACGCTGGTAATGGGCCGTATGCCGGCCACTGAACTGGTGAGAAAGGCCTCGTCGGCAGCGAAGAGATCATTCGGAGTCAGATGTCCCTGACGAACAGTCAGCCCAAGGCTGGGCCCACCCGAAGAGATGACCCACTGGCGGGTCGCGCTGACGAGGATGCCGCAGTCGAGCGACGGAGTCGCGAGCCCCATCCCCTCGACCAGGAAGAGGCTGGCTGAAGTCGCCTCGGCCAGGTGCCCGTCCGTGGTCAGGAACAAAGCGTCATCGGCACCGCGCTGGTGCGCCTGGAGTTGCGCGTAGACGAACTCGGCCCTGCTGGTCGTCTTAACCTTAGCCAGCGGGCTGGCCGGGTCACGCAACACATCGGAGACGACCAAGCTGAGACCTCGGCTGAGCATTTCTGGGGGCGGCGGATCAACCCGCCACGCCTGGACGACCATGTTCGGCCTGACACCATCAGGCGGGAGCAGCGCGTGCCCGTCAACAGCCCCTCGGCTGACCGTGACCCGGACCGCGATCCGGGTATCAGAGCCGTCCAGGGTGTTGGCCCGACACAGATCCGTTATGGCCTGTTCAAGGCAGCGCTCGAGATCGCCGGGAAGAGGTATGGCGAGCGCCGCCGCCGAGGCCTGAAGCCGACTGGAGTGAAGTGGCAACTCGAGGACTCGTCCGCCGACCACCAGAAGCGTCTCGAAGACCCCGTCACCGACCTGAAACCCGCGGTCGGTGACAGTGAGCAAGGCTCGTTCGGCCGGCTCCAGCCTCCCGTTGATCCAGACGATGCCAGGCCGGTTCATCGCAGATCTAGGGCGACAACCCTGTCCTTTAGGTCCGGGAAGGCCCTCCTTGACGGGTTGTTTCTGGTTGTCGATGTATTCCTTGGCTGTGGCCAGCGGAGGGCCGCCGCGTGATCTGGCGAAGTGTGACGGTGACCAGAACCTGCCACCCAGGGCTGCGTTGGTGATCGTGGCGGCCAAGTCGTGCCGCAACGCTCTGGCCGAGACACCCTTGAGGGACTCGACCAGGTCGGAGAGCGCAGCCTTCGGTAGGTACTGCACGTGCA
>PMJN01000340.1 GCA_003157445.1 Micrococcales bacterium | reverse complement strand
CAGTGCACCCGATACATCATCATCGCTGAAGTCTTTCAACCTACGTCCGATGAGCGGTTGGGCGATGGGATCCAGCAGGTTGTGTGCACCTGGACTCGCAGCGGTGATGACCAGCGATGGGGCCTGCAGAACCATCACGGGTGCGTCGCTGTGGGCAACAACATTCAAGATCTCGCCCATCTGAGACGCAAGAGCAGCACCGTCCATGAACACCCGCCACAACCTCGACGACACACACATGGCACCGCCGAAATGCGGAACCAAGTACAACCCGGGTCCGGCGATCGATGAGGCAGGCCTTCCACATCGAACACAACGGCCTTCTCTGCATTAATGCTGACATTCCGCAACAACGCGCCACAGTTGGTTTGACCCGATCGGGCCAATCAGCCGACGGTATTCTGCCCAAAAGGATTAGGTTCCATGGGGCACCTCCCCGGAAGATTGTGAGCCGAACCAACCAATTGGGGACTGTCAATGTCCAGAGTCGACCGCACGGCCACCCGCGGGTCCGGACCTGACTGAACAGGAGCGCGGACATCTGGCCGTCCGGCACCCTTGTTCACGATCGTCGGCGTTGCCCCACACTCCTGTGAAAGACCACGATGCACCACATAGTCCTGGCGTCGGTCCCACAAGACGAACGATGACCGGACGTCGCTGACCGGTCCCCTATCCAGTGAAGGGCCGGCCCAAGAAACTGTCAGTTTGCTTCGGCGGAACGTCGGGATGACCACCGCGACCATGATGGCCGATTGAACAGCCTGGCTCGCGCGTGAGACAGCTGCGGAGGTAGCCGTTGCGGTCGCCCACGGGCGATGTCCTTCGCGCGGGAATCGGCGTGCTTGCGGTGTTCCTTGTCGACGAGTCCGCCCACCAGTCCGAGGGCGCTGAGCAGCCAGACGAGTAAGCCGTGCGCGGGTCTGGCAGGGCGTCCTCGACAACGACACAGGTCAGCCGATGACGCAGCTCCCCTTCGGGCTCGGGGTCCACCTCCGGCCAGCTGGTGGCAGGGAAGAGCCCGAGGACCCTCCGAGGTTGCTCGGCAAGCACACCACGCTCCGCGAGGACTGAACCACCCGCGAACGCAGTGGCCTCAGCGCCGCGGGCAAGCCGGTTCACCCAGTGCTGGGCGGTACGGGGCCTGTCGCTTTGGAGGAGTTCGGCGTAGACAGAGGCCAGGAGTGGGTGCCACGGGGCTCCAACCAGGGCAGTCAGTGCCCTACCATCGGCAGCCACCAGCTCCTCGGAGGCAAATTCGCCAGGAGCGCCCCAGCCAACCCGTTGTCCAGAGCGAGGGTGCAAGCAGGCCTTTGCGGACTCCTCCTGGTGGGCGAGCAGGAAAAGTTCCTGGGCGAGCAGCAGCGCGGTCATGACCGCGCTCTGGCGCACAACGACCACGGGCGCGCCACTGGGTGCGTGAATTGCTGTTGGACCGGTTCGCGAATCTCGGCGAACACGGCGAAGTCGACACGGGGCGCGACACTTCGCTTGCACCGTCCTCAGCTTCTAGTTCGCGTGACCATGATGCGGGGCATTGGAAGGATCTTGATACCGATACCAACACCCTTCTGTAACCGAATGTCAGAGTGGAACTCGATGCCATCTAGCTTCTGGCCAACCGAAATCTGGACCCATCTGTCTATAACGGCAGACTCACTTATTCCGATGGTCTCCGGTGGCACGCTCGCCTTGTGGGCGGAAGGATCCCAGTCGCCATAGGTGGTCTGGCCGACTACACCCAGTGCCTGGATGTAGTCCAGCGGGATCCTCGGGTACTGGACGTTCGCCGGGCTGAGATTAGTCACCTTGAAGGTGACTTGGCAGAATTGCGGTTTCGGCTGGTTCTCGATCATTGGGTTGACCTGGTTCTTCAGGTCCTGTAAGTCCTCCGGTCCGTATACCGAAGGTATCTCCGTGCTACACATCACAGAGCTGAGCGTGTATCCAGTATCGCCATCGATGGCCATCTTATGGATCTTGCCTGTGAACGGCAGCGCGGGTATCGGCGGCGGTTCAACGTAGGCAGAATTCCTGGCCATCGTTTCCTGGTAGGCATCAGCCAGCCAGGAGTCCCAGGCGTAGATGGCAACCATGGTGACACTAGTCAAGATGATCAGCGCCTTGCTGGCCTTGCCGGTGCCGTTGCGTCTATGGTCACTGGCTAGCCCGAAGCAGCCTAGGACCAGGGCCACAAATGCGACGCCGGCCGATATGAAGTTCAAGATTGGTATCGGGGCAGTAACAGCGGCGATTATGCCTAGTGCCATCCCGATCGCAGTAGGGGCGCTGGCAGAGACCGCAGGATCCACGGCCCTCGAAGCGGCCACTGGCGTTGTCAGGGATTCTGGATCTAGCACTGTGACACCTTAGGGCTTGGCAGGATTCGGGCGATTACCAGCCTGCGACGACCTGGCCGCCATGGCCTAACCTGCGCATTGCCGATCATCGATCCTGCTCAGGCTCGGCGCCCGCGACCGCACCCGCGGCGTCCTGCGTGGTCTCGGGCCAGATCTGTTCAGAGAGAGCGCCGAGCTTGAGCAGGATCGCCAGAGGCCGCGCCCAGCTCCGCCAGGTGATCCTTGACGGACACCGTTATGCCCCTGATAGCAGGAAGCAATAGTGCCTGTGCTGCTATCCGGTATTGCGGCGGCTGCGACACCGTACCGACGAGGACGGCAAATATAATGCTACAGGTAACAATCCAATGCGTTCTGGTGGTTAAGATCCCACGCTTTCAGTCTGCCATTGCTCCCCTTTGAATCATGACTGCCGACTGCCAGTGGCGAATGCGTCCCGCCCGGTCAACACGCTCGTCCACTCTGCAACGCGACAGGTAAAAGCCAGGTCAAGGATGGGTCTGGCTACGGGCATTTCTGCGGGCATCTCTTCCGCGTGGCGCGACTATGCGGGATGCTCGCCCGAGGACCCACAATCAAGGGGGAACTTGATGGTCAAAGTTGGCACGTGGAACCTGGAGAATCTATTCAAGCCCGGTGGGGACGCCGGCCCCACGACCGGGCAGGCATACGAAGCAAAAGTCACAGCACTGGCCGAGACCATCACCAACCTGCAAGTAGACGTGCTGGCGGTCCAGGAAGTCGGTACTCCCGAAGCGATGGACGACCTCGCTTCCCAGGTCGGTGGCCAGTGGCACGTGGAACTGGCGAAACCGGACGGCCGCGGCATCCGGGTCGGCTTCCTGTCTCGGCTGCCCCTGGCAGCTGTGGAGCAAGTCTCAGCCTTTCCCGACGGGTTGCATCCGATCCAGGTCGACGACACCAACACCGATATGGCCGTGATGGGCCGACCGGCACTGGCTGTCCGCGTGACAGTCGGTGCTCAAAGCCTGGATCTGACTACCTTCCACCTGAAGTCGAAACTGCTCACCTTCCCCGGTGGCCGCTTCGCTCCCCGCGACGAGGACGAGAGAGTTCGATATGGGGTGTACGCACTCAGCCGCAGGGCTGCCGAAGCTGCCACAGTCCGAGCCCACATCCAGGCCCTGCTCGACAACCAGGGCATGGACCGCCCCGTGATCGCTTTGGGTGACTGCAACGACGAAGCCGACGCAGCAACCACCCAGCTCCTGCTCGGCCCGCCCGGCTCCGAGATCGGGACCGCTGGGTTCAACCGGCCTGACGCCGGGGACGGTCAACGCCTGTGGAACCTTGCCCCGCTCATCCCCGAGAAGCAGCGGTACTCCCGTCTGGTCCTGGGCCAGCCCCAGCTAATCGACCACATCTTGGTCAGCCATAACTTGGTGCAGCTCCTCGGACCCGGCGACGTCACCACCGGCGATAACCACACCCCGTCGGTCACCAACGACCCGAACGACCGACACAACGAGCCGGGCTCTGACCACCGGCCAGTGCTTGTCGGTATACCGATCTGAACGGACTGCCAAGGCACAACTCATGCACGTCGCAGGGTCACTGAACGGTCAACCCAAGAGCCGCCCTTGAATGCGAGAGCAAACGCCAGAGGCTTCCGAGCCGGAGCAGGCCCTCTGGTCGGCTATCGAAGGAAAGGACCGGATGAGCGGACGGTACCGAGGACTCGATGCCCACCGGAGGGCAAACGGATCCGAAGGACGACGGCGGCGGAGGGATCGGCATGTCCGTAGAAGAAACGGTGACGACAGCCAAGTCAGACGAGGGCCTTCCTAAGTGGCTGGCTGTGCTCCTCGTGGTGTCTTGCTTCACCGGATTGGGCCTGATGGCATGGCATTGGTCGCGGCCAGGACTTGTCATCCGGACGCTCGAACTGAGCGGTTGGGATCGCAACGATGCTCCGAGCGGCCTGCTGAGGGAGTCGATACGTCAAGCCGCGACCGACTGGACACCGTACTCAGGTCTGATTCTGCTTGCCGCTGGTGGACTCCTTGGGAGCATCGTGTTTGCCGGGCCCCTGGCTCGCCGGCTCTCAAACGCCTCGACGTGGGTGCTGCTGCTGTTGGCGCTCGTTCACGTTCTTGAGTACCGACTGCTGTTCTTGCTTACAGCACCAGGAGACGCGCCCTTAAGAACCTACGGATTCTGGCTACAGGGTGCTGCCTTCCTCGGATATGCCTTGACGCCCATCGCCGCTATCGTCGCCGTTCTCGGTGCGCTCACCGCAGTCTCCCGACTGGCAGTGAACCTTCTCGATGATAAGGAGTCCAAGAAGAGCAACAGCAATCCAAGAGCCGACGACATCGTCGGCCCTTGGAGCATCGAAGGCGACGTCACCGGGGGTGACTTCGCACGTGAAGCCCTCGACGGCCAGCACGACGGGCAAATCCGGGGCCGCTCTGTCGGCCACCACCTCGTAGGCCACTTCGACGGCCACCTCGACCAACAGGGGTTTCATGGACATATCGACGGCGACTTCAACGGCCCCTTCGAAGGTAAGTTCAAGGATGGCCACTTCGAGGGCCACATCGAGGGCCAGCTCGATGGCAAAGCCATCAGCGGCGACACCGCTCACTGGCACAGAAGCTTGGGCTTGCCACGCAAGAGAAAATTTGGGGAACTGGGTATCTGTCTGTCGGGTGGGGGAATCCGATCAGCAAGCTTCTCGTTAGGTGCCCTCCAGTCGCTACAGAGGAAACCCGCACTGAGCGGAGACGGCAAGGTTTGTGAGCTCATGCGCGCGCGATATCTGGCCGCTGTCTCGGGCGGCGGGTACACCGCCGGTGCCCTCCTGCTTGCGGTCCATCCTGAGGAAACGGTCTCTGAAGGCTCGAACAAGCCATCTGCCAGCCCTGAAGGTCGCCAAGAAGTACCAAAAGAGGCTGCGCTGAGCTTCGAAAGGGTTTTCAGAGCGGGATCAGATGAGTTCGACTACCTACGCCGGCACTGCAGCTACATCGCCGACGGGATTCGAGAATGGTCCACGGCAATTCTGGTTGTGCTCCGCGGCGCGCTGCTCTCAACCCTGCTGCTCTCACTCATCGCGTTGGTTGCTGGTCGTTGGGCCGGGCACCTTTACAACGCGTTCGGAAGGGCGAACGACCTCACAGGCCCATGGCATGCGGTGTGGGGAGCCGACTTCGCCGTGCTGGGCGTCGCCGTCCTTGCAGTTCTCCTTTGGCTCGTCGCGGACTTGCTGGGGCTGGGAAACCACCGAGCAGCCAGGGCGAGAGTCGCTGAGGCAGCTTGGATGGCCTGGATGGCGTTCGCTGTGTTGGTCGTCCTCGGTGCTGCAGTACCCATCGTGACCGGGGCCAGCATGCAGATCGCCCATTTCGCGGGAGGCCAAGGCCCGAACGGAAGCGTGGTGGGTGGTGCGTTCAAGGGCGGGCTGTTCGGCTTGCTGGGTGTGATCACGACGATTCTCGGTCTGCTCAACCGCCAGAGGGCCAATGTCCTCAATACGGTGCGAGAAGGTAAGGGCGCCCTTGAGAAAGTGCTGGGCGACACGGGAAGCCGAATCGTGCGCGGGCTGCCGGTGGTGGTCGGACTTGGGATGGTACTGGCGGTCTACCTCGTCATTTTTGGCTGCTCCACCTTCTACGCGGCTACTGTCGGCCCCGGTGTCAATCCGATGGTGACCTGGGGCTTGCCTCACTGGCGCCTACCAGTGAGCAACCTGGGCCTGACAACTGCACTGACTCTGCTTCTGATCGTCCTCTACATGACATCGGATGAGACCGCGATGGGCCTGCATCCGTTCTATCGCCGGCGTCTTGCATCTGCGTTCGCGGTAAGGCGGGTCTGGCAACCGCCGCAGGACAAGACTCAGACCGGCGAGTTCCGTGCCCAGCCGTACTCGTATGACGAAGCGACCCCGATTGAGGACTACGGCCAACCATTGAACGGCGGCCAACCGAAGAGAGAGAACCAAGCGAAAGGTGACGACCAAACCAAGAGTGTGCAACCACCACTGATGGCCCCCCAAGTCATCTTCTGTGCCTCGGCGCACTGCAGCGACCCGGACCAGACTCCTCCGGGGCGCAAGGTGCTCCCGTTCAGCTTCTCGTTCGACGCTATCGGAGGCCCGGAGGTGGGCTGGTGCAGTCCCCAAAGGATGCGAAGAGGAGTTGGGGGGAAGAGCCTTGGGAAATGCCTCACCGCAGATCTGACGGTTGAGGCTGCCATGGCCGTATCCGGGGCTGCATTCGCCTCCGCATCGGGATCAGGGCGAGTTCCGGCCAACATGATCATGGGCCTGATGAACGCCCGGCTGGGTACCTGGATCGCCAACCCATCGTATTTTGGGCAGGACCCTCCCCATTGGTGGCGGGCCAGACCGCCTCGGATTCGACGGCTGTCCTACATGCTTCGGGAGATCTTCGGGATCCACCCCTTTGACTTTCCCATGCTCTTCGTCACCGACGGCGCGCACCATGAGAGCCTCGGTTTAGTTGAGCTGCTGCGGCACCGCTGCGCCGAGATCTACTGTTTCGATGCCAGCAGTGACAGCGAAACCTTCGCGTCATCCATTGCTCGGGCCATCACGCTCGCCTATAACGAGCTCGGTATCACCGTGAAACTGCAGGACCCCGACAAAGCCGACCCACGTCGAAGCGGCGCCAACGACGACTCCGACGAACTGAAGCACCGAATCGCCGAGAAGCCCATCGTTGCGGGCACGGTGACCTACCCAGGACTTCCAGGGGTTGAAGCGCAGACTGGCGTTCTCGTCATCGGCCGCGCCACGCTCTATGACGACATGCCTTGGGAGATCCGTCGACATGCTGCGGCTCACCCCATGTTTCCCAACGATGCAACCGGTGACCAATGGTTTGACGAGGGCAAGTTCAACGCCTACACCTACCTCGGCCGCTGTGTCGGGACTTTGGCCTTCAACGAGATGAAGAAGAAGCTGCAGGAAGCGCCACCCGACATTCGTAGAGCGCCTCGACTGTCACCGGCCGACCATTCTCTCGTCGGTGTTGAGGCAGGGGATGGGCATCGTCCGCAGAAGGCCAGACCATAAGTCGGGACGCTCTGACCT
>PMJN01000397.1 GCA_003157445.1 Micrococcales bacterium | reverse complement strand
GCATACTGGACGGTGAGCACGAACGGCACTGCGACCGACCGCACGACTTCCACGAGCACCGGCCGCCGGCGGACTACTGCCAGAATCAGGACCACCGCGCTCAGTAGCAGCACGGACCGCGATGTCCAGATGCCCACCTCTGGTGAGAGATACCAGAGGGCGCCAACCGCATAGCTCACTATGCCAAAGAGTGCCAGGCCTCCTGCCACCAGTGCCGCCGTGTGCGCGCTGAACCGCCTAGCCAGGAGGGCACCCACCAGAAACAAAAGCCCGAACTGGACGACATGGGTGCTCAGGTCCGCGAGAACTGCGCGCATCTGCTACTCCTTGGGTGCTGAGCCATCATGACGGTGTCTGGGTTCAGCAGGCCGCTTCGCTCAGGACAAGGAACTGTTCTTCCTAAGGAGCCCGCGTCGCCGGTTGTGAAGCACACTACAGACGGGGGCGCCTGGGTGGCGAAATGCCCGGCCCTGGCCCCGTATATTTCGGCTACGCAGTTTGCGGCTTGGAGAGTGGGCGACCTGGCACTTCGAACCGGATCATTTCGTGAAGCGTCCGCCTGTTCCATAACCGGAACCGGCTACGGGCACGCGNNGCCTCTGGCTCGTCGTGCAACGTGGTCAACCATGCACGCCGAAGACCGACGCGATTTACGCAGGGCTAGCCAGCAACCTTCCGCGTCGATCCTGCTCCTTGGTGGCTTCGACCTGTTCGCATGCCCTTGCCTGATCAGCTTTGGTCACCGTCGCCACGGTCTACGTACCGGCACTGTGCATGTACCGGATGAGCAAGCACTGCTCCAACCCTTAGGACAATGGAACTGCGAGCCCCAGCCGTTCTTCAGCAGAATTGGCTGCCCAGGACGAGCAACAGTCCGCCGGCGACATTGGTCATGACCATCTGTGCCTTCGGTCGCTGCGTCACCGCATGACCGTGCCCCGGCGGCGGCATGACATACGCACGGTCAAAACCGAACCCGACGGCANNGCAGTCAGGAGGCGGCAACGGCAACGATCACGTTTGCTCGGCGCCAAGCCCTGCCAGCGAGCACTCTCTCTGACAGCAGTGGCTGCAGGGCCACGTCGGTCAGTTTGGTTGCGGCCCGATCTGGGCCTGGGGGATGTCGGCCTTGATGGTGCCGTCCTTCAGGATCAGCGTGTAAGTGGGCTCCGGGGAGTGCGGGCCTGGTTTTGCCATCAGGACGCTCGGGGGCACGGGCCACCAGGCGGCGAAGTGCCCATCGTGAACCGTGGCCTTAACCGGGCCATTCTCGACGGTGTTGATGACGACGGAGGCCACGTCTGAACCGACGCGTCCGGTGCTCCACGAGTATGTGTTATCGACACCACCATTGCCGTGGGTTCCGGCTACCACGGTGTTCGAGGGGACAGCTCCAGCGGCGGAGGGTCCGATGCTCCCACTGAACGGCTTGCCAGAGCTGTTGTCTTTGTACATGCAGGTGGCCTCGAAACCTGCCTCGACATCGCCTTCAATAAGCACGAAGGTCCAAGGACCCCGGCGGTCCACGACGACAGCGGCAGCCGTTTGGTGAACGGTCACGCCGGGACCGGGGTGGGCCGGCCCTAGTGCGCCACTCCGGACCCACTTACTCGTGCAGTCCTTACCAGCCTTAGCGGCCTCGGCTGGCGTTACCGCCTTTGATGTTGGGGTCCACGAGGCGAATTCGGTGTCACCGGTGAGCGTGGGATACGTGTGCGGGACCGTTGTTTGAGTTGGATCGACATGCCGTAAGCCGGGAACGAAAACGAGGGCACCCACGCCGACCAGTGCTATCCCGGCAAGCAGCCATCGCCGGGCAGGACCCCGAACCCAGCCGGTCGCGGCTGGGGCGGTGGGTACTGCGGGGTCGGTCGCGAGAATCCGCGAGAGGGTATCTCGTGCGCGGGGTTCGTCGACCAGTTGCGGGTCGACGATGTCCGCTGGGTCCAGGCTTCGCAGCGCTTCGTTCGTCGCGCGGTCCAAGAAGCCTGTGTTGTGCAGGCGTGGGGTCATGACGGGTTCCCTTCCCCGAGTGCGGCACGTAGAGACGATGACTGGGCGGGGGTTGACTCGGCGTAGCGGCGCAACACCCGTCGGGCGCGGCTGAGCCGGAGCCGGAACGCAACCGGAGAAATACCGAGAACCATGGCGGCCTGCGGCCCATCGAGACCATCCCAGACCGCGAGGCTGAGGGCCTCTTGGTGAACGGCGGTGAGGCGGCCCCACGCGGAAGCGAGGTCCAGCCGGCGAGCAACCATCTCGGCGTCGGACCCCTTCCACGCTTGTCCGCTTTGTGCGACCACAGTCGCGTCGGCGATCCGGATAGTCAGTGCCTGCCGGCGCCGGTCGCCACGCTGGCCGTTGAGCAGGGTCCGCTGGGCGATACCGAACAGCCACGCCCGCGCATCCGCGGCCTCAACCGGCAGGTCGTCGATGCGACGCCAGGCCACCAGGAATGCATCGGCCACGATGTCCTCAGCGTGGCTCGGGTGGACGCGACGCTGCACGAATCGGACAAGGTCCAGGTACGTCACCTCGTACACCGCGCGGAACCGCGCCTCTCTGTCCGCCCGAGAGCCTGCGCCGGTAGTGCTCATACCCGTCGGTCAGTGTTGGTCATACCCATACATGTCCGTCATGCATGCCAGTGTGTCTGGATTCCTTCATTCTTCTTCCCCAAGGACCAGGTTTCGTCTGGGCGCCACCTCCCTCATCCGCCGGCCGCCCACTGATTGGGCGTCCCGAGATCAGACCCAAAGCGTGCCAAGTCCATGTCGGGAAGCGACGGTTCGGGTCCGTGACCGCTAGATGTCTCGCGCAATTGAGATCTAGCGACGGCCAATGTCCTCAGTTGCTTGCTGTTGGTGTGCGTCCCTGTCCGGTCAGCCACCGCACGCGGTGAATACATGCGCTGAGTACCGGGAGGAGACCAGCCAAGGCTGCAGCCGGCTTGCGATGCGATAGACGAATACATGCCAGAGTCGGACAGTGACTGCAGAACTCATTGGATGGATCAGTCGGGCCAACGACGCGCCTGTCGCACTGTCAGTAACCGCGGTCGATCCACTCCTGCAGGTGAGGTGCCTCGGCTCCGATGGTGGTGTCGTCGCCGTGTCCGGGGTGGACGACGGTCTGCGGCGGCAGTTTCAGGAGCTTGCCGCTGATGGAGTCGATGATCGTCGGGAAGTCCGAGTAGGAGCGTCCGGTCGCGCCGGGTCCTCCGGCAAAGAGCGTGTCCCCGGTGAACACGACGCCCAGATCCGGGACATGGAAGCAACAAGCGCCGAAAGCGTGACCCGGAGTGTGCATGACGTGGACGTCCAGCCCGCCGACGGTGAACACATCCCCGTCAGCCAGGTCGCCGTCGGGACTGACCGGATAGACCCTGTCCCACAGGACACGATCGGCCGGATGCAGGTATGACGGAGCACCCGTCACGTCCACGACCCCGCCGACCGCACCAATGTGATCATCGTGGCCGTGGGTGAGCAGGACAGCGATGACCTTGCGCCCGGCCACTGCCGCCAGGATCGGCGCAGCGTCGTGGGCCGCGTCGATGACGATGCACTCGTCGTTGTTGCCGATGAGCCAAACGTTGTTGTCGACGTCCCAGGTGCCACCGTCAAGGCTGAAGGTGCCCGAGGTGACGGCCTTGTCCACGCGGACAGCCGCCGCAGTCGCGCTCACAGGACCACGACCGAACGCAGGACCTCGCCCGTGCGCATCTTCTTGAACGCCGACTCGATGTCGCCCAGAGCGATGGTCTCGGACACGAACGCGCCGAGGTCGAAACGTCCCTGGAGGTAGAGGTCGACCAGCATCGGGAAGTCCCGGCTGGGCAGGCAGTCGCCATACCAGGAGGACTTCAGCGCCCCACCACGACCGAAGATCTCGATCATCGGCAAGGTGACTTGGAGATCGGGCGTGGGTACTCCCACCAGAACAACCGTGCCGGCCAGATCCCTTGCGTAGAAAGCCTGCTCGTAGGTCTCGGGCCGGCCGACCGCCTCGATCACCACGTCCGCGCCGTATCCGCCGGTGTGTTGGCGGATACCTTCAACGGCGTCAGTGTTGGCGGAGTTGACGGTGTGGGTGGCGCCGAGCTTCTTTGCCCACTCAAGTTTCCGGTCGTCCACGTCCACCGCGATGATCGTCGTCGCCCCGGCCACCGCGGCACCGGCGATCGCGGCACTGCCCACACCGCCGCAGCCGATCACGGCCAC
>PMJN01000500.1 GCA_003157445.1 Micrococcales bacterium | reverse complement strand
CGTCGCCCGCGCCCATATTCGCCACCTCAACCCCTTCCCACCCAACCTCGGTGAGGTACTGCGCGGGTACAAGCAGGTGATCGTGCCCGAGATGAACCTCGGCCAGCTCGCCATGATGCTGCGCGCCAAGTACCTCGTGGACGTGCAGTCCTACACACAGGTGCGCGGGTTGCCGTTCACCTCCATAGAACTTGCCAAGGTCCTGACCGAGGCCACAGCCAATCTGAGCGGAGCTACCCGATGACCAATGTCGACCTCGGTATGCCGGGTGCTGGAACCCTCGGCGTACCTCACCTGCTCGAAGACGCACCCGCCCAGAGCAAGAAGGACTTCGCCAGCGAAATGGAGCCCCGCTGGTGCGCGGGCTGCGGTGACTACTCAATCCTCTCGACGGTCCAGGGATTCCTGCCCGAGCTGGGTCTCAAACGCGAGAACATCGTGTTCGTTTCCGGCATCGGATGCTCCTCACGTTTCCCCTTCTACATGAACACCTATGGGGTGCACTCGATCCACGGTCGTGCGCCGGCCATCGCGACGGGCCTTGCGACGGCACGAGAGGACCTGTCGGTGTGGGTTGTCACCGGCGATGGTGACGCGCTGTCAATCGGCGGCAACCACCTGATCCACGCGATACGCCGCAACGTCAACCTCAAGATCCTGCTGTTCAACAACAGGATCTACGGCCTGACCAAGGGTCAGTACTCCCCCACCTCCGAGTTCGGTAAGGTCACCAAGTCGTCTCCCTTCGGCTCGGTCGACAGACCCTTCAACCCAGCCTCGCTGGCCCTAGGAGCAGAGGCCACCTTCGTGGCTCGCACGATGGATACAGACCGCAAGCACCTCACGTCTGTGCTTCGCGCGGCTGCCGAACATCGTGGCACTGCACTGGTCGAGATCTACCAGAACTGCCCGATCTTCAACGACGGTGCCTACGAGCTGATCAAGGACCGTGACCAGGCCGAAGCCCGGGTCGTCCACCTCAACCACGGCGAGCCGGTGCGAGTGGGCGCGGACAAGTTCGTGGCACGCGGGGACTCCGGCGAACTGGTAGTTGTTGCCGCCGAGGGCGCCGACATGTCACGGGTTGTCATTCACGATGCCGGGGCAGATGACCCGTCGGTCGCGTTCCAGCTCTCCCGGCTTGAGGATCCAACGATGGCCCACATGCCAATGGGTATCTTCCGTAACGTCTCGCGGCCGACCTACGACGACCTCGTCCGCGCACAGATCGGCGACGCCGTCGGCAAGGCCGGCGGCGCGGCAACCGACACCGACCTGGCCACGCTGTTGCACGGCAAGGACACCTGGAACGTCGGCGATTGACCGATCGCCTGACAAGTAGCCCCAAAGGCGTCACAGTTAACCTCAAAGACGCCACGGACACCCCCCAGGACGCACGACGCGGCACGCTTTACGGTGCTAGCGCCTATGCGATCTGGGGGGTGTTCCCTCTTTACTTCAACCTGCTCGCGCCAGCCGGCGCCTGGGAGATCCTGGCCCACCGCATCCTGTGGACCCTGCTCTTCTGTGGGGCAGTTCTTATCGTCCGCCGAGACTACGGCTGGTGCCGTTCGGTCTTTGGCAACCCGGCGATGCTAGGAGCAGTCACCTTGGCCGGGGTGTTGCTGGCAGTTAACTGGAGCATCTATGTGTGGGCGGTGATGGCTCACCACGTTACCGAGGCGGCGCTGGGCTACTTCCTGAACCCGATCGTGACCGTGGCGATCGGCGTACTGGTCCTGCGCGAGAAGCTTCGCCGGCTGCAATGGCTCGCCGTCGCGATCGGGCTGGCGGCCGGGGCCTATCTCACGATCGACTTCGGACGTCCTCCCTGGATCGCCCTTGGCCTGGCCTTCTCGTTCGCCTTTTATGGCCTGATGAAGAAGCGGCTCGGCGCCTCACTGAGCGCCTTCCAAAGCCTGACCTCAGAGACGGCAGTACTGGTGCCGGTCGCCATTGCCGTGCTCGTGTGGGTGTGGCTGCGGGGGGCGACGACCTTCACCGTGGACGCTCCTTCCCACCCGCTGCTCCTGGCTTCGGCCGGCCTAGTGACCGCCGCGCCACTGTTGTTGTTCGGTGCGGCTGCCCGACGGGTACCACTGGTAACGATCGGGCTCCTGCAATTCGTGACACCAGTCCTGCAGCTGCTCTGTGGGGTTCTGCTACTCGGCGAAAGCATGAGTGCCAGCCGCTGGATCGGCTTCGTCATCGTCTGGGTTGCGCTGCTCGTGCTGGCCTTTGACTCCATCCAGTCAGTACGCACCCGCCGCCGTCTAGCCGACGCGGCCGAGTTTGCTGCAGTCTGACTCACCGCGGTGAGCAAGAGCAGAACCTGAGCAGTACAGCTAACCAGCGCGGTTGACGACGCCCGCGACCAGGTCCGACAAGGCGGTGACGGATTCGTGCGCAAGGGAGCCGGCCGGCAGCCGCCCGGCAAGGGGAGCAAGAAGCGCCTGGGCCTCCAAGGCCACCGTGTTCGTCCGTTCGCGCGCCTCGGCCATGGCCGGGTGAGCCCGTAGCAGGCCGAGGGCCTCAGCGAGCAGCACGTCGTCGCGCAGGTCGGCGCTGAGCAGGTACTTGAGTCGATCGTCGCCTGGATCCTTCGACTGGCGCACCAGGAGCACCGGAAGGGTCGCCACGCCCTCCCGCAAGTCCGTGCCAGGTTCCTTGCCAGAGTCCCCCGACCCCGAGGAAATATCGAGCAGGTCATCGGCGAGTTGAAAAGCGATACCCAGGCGCTCGCCATAGCGGCCCATGATGTCGACTGTCTCCGGCGAGCAGCCACTGAACATCGCGCCATAGCGCGCAGCAGTGGCGATAAGCACACCGGTCTTGTCGGCAAGCACACCAAGGTAGTACTCGATCGGGTCGACGCCATCGGGCGCCGGTCGGGCGTCGCGGATCTGCCCCGAGCACAGTCGCACGAAAGTCTGAGCCTGGATCTTTACAGCTACGGGCCCGAGCCCGGCGACAAGCTCGGAAGCCTTACCGAAGAGCAGGTCACCGACCAGGATCGCGTCCGAGTTGCCGTACTGCGCGTTGGCACTGACTACACCGCGGCGCAGTTCGGCCTCGTCCATCACGTCGTCGTGGTACAGCGAGGCCAGGTGAGTCAGCTCGACGCCGGTCGCCGCGGTGACAACGTCACCATTGCTTCCGTTGCCGAGCTCGGCGGCAAGAAGAGTGAGCATCGGGCGGAATCTCTTCCCCCCTGCCTCGGACAGGTGCATCGACGCTTGTGCGATGTAAGGGTCCTCGTGATCGACGACACTGCGCAGCAGCGCGTCGACTTGCGCCAGCCCGCTCAGCAACCGTTCGGCCAACTCGGGGGAGGTCGTGGGCAAACCCAGCGTGGGTGTGGCTTCAGTCACCGAAGGAACAACGATGAACGGGACGCGAGGTCCAGTAGCGGACCTGGGACAACCCCAAGCACCAGCGTCAGCAGGACGCCGAGGGTGACTGCCGCGCTGGTCAGGATGGATGGCGAGACCACCCGGACGGTGTCACCGGCCGGCTCGGAGAAGTACATCAGCACGACAACCCGGACGTAGACGAAGGCGGCAATGGCACTGGCCAGCACTCCGATCACCGCCAGCGGCGTCGCGCCATGGTCAATGGCTGCCGAGAATACAGCGAACTTGGCCGTGAAGCCCGAAGTCAGCGGTATGCCGGCGAAGGCCAGCAGCAGGAAGGCAAAGGCCCCTGCCACGACGGGGTGGTTCTTACCCAGCCCAGCCCACTGCGAGAGATGGGTGGCTTCCGAACCACCATCACGGACCAGCGAGACGATCGCAAAGGCCGCGATTGTGCTGAAGCCGTAGGCCACGACGTAGAACATCACCGCGGAGATGCCGACCCTGTCGAAGGCCAGCAAACCGGTCATGACGAACCCGGCATGCGCAATTGAGGAATAAGCCAGCAGTCGCTTGATGTCGGTCTGGGTGACCGACAGGACGGCTCCGACAACCATAGTGAGGATTGCCACCCCCCACAGCACCGGCGACCAGTCCCAGCGACTGTCGGCAACACCGACATAGATAAACCGCAAGATTGCGCCAAACGCGGCGACCTTGGTGCAAGCGGCCATGAAGCCGGTGACCGGGGTAGGAGCCCCCTGGTAGACGTCGGGGGTCCAGGAGTGGAAGGGCACGGCACCGATCTTGAAGAGCAGCCCGACCAGAACGAGCAGTACGCCCGGGATCAGGAGACCATCCATACCCGACGTGGTACCGATGGACGTGGAGATGACGCCAAGGTCCATGGAGCCCGAGTAGCCGAACAGCAGCGCCGCCCCGAACAAGAAGAAGGCCGAGGAGAAGGCCCCCAGCAGGAAGTACTTCAGCGACGCTTCCTGGGAGAGCAGGCGGCGACGGCTGGCAAGCCCGGACAGAATGTACAACGGAAGCGAAAGTACCTCCAGCGCCACAAACATCGTTAGCAGGTCGCCGGCAGCTGGGAAGAGCAACATCCCCCCGATCGTCAGCATCGTCAGGGGGAAGACCTCGGTGGTTGTCGCACCAGCGCGCACTGCGGCGCTCTCCAGCGCCGAACCGGGCGCGGCCGCCCCTTGGGCGGTGAACGCGTCAGCACCGACACCGTCGAAACGCTCTGCCATGGCGAGCACGCTGAGAACGGACAGCGCCAGAATCGTGCCCTGCAGGAAGAGCGCCGGGCCATCGATGACCACGGCCCCTGCCAGAGTGCTTCCCTGGTGCTGCGTGCCAAAACCCACCGCGACCAGCGCAGCGACCAGACCCACGAGCGCCACGGTGACCTGTGCGACGTAGCGCGACCTCCTAGGTACGAAAGCCTCCACGAGGACACCGATCATGGCCGCACCGAAGACGACCAACATCGGCAGAACTGCGCCGTAGTTGATCTTGGTGGCGACGAACTCCGTTGCCAGCCCGGGCACCGAGGCGATCACTTGATAACTCCTTCAGCAGTGCCGGCGTTCGTCGGCGGCGGATCCGTGACACCGACGTAGCTCAGGGTCCTAGCCACCGCGGGGTTGATCACGTCAAGCACTGGCTTGGGGTAGAAACCCAGAACAAGGAACGCGGCGATTA
>PMJN01000008.1 GCA_003157445.1 Micrococcales bacterium | reverse complement strand
TCCCGGCTTGACGAGAAGGTGAGGTGATGTTGCCGCTTCGGTGGTGACCATTCATGCTGTACTACATCATTCGGCGTTGCATCGCCGCTGTCCTGATGCTCGTGGTCATCAGCATCGTCACCTTCGGCATCTTCTACGCCGGCCCGACGGATCCGGCGCGGCTGACCTGCGGCAAGAACTGCACCCCGGCCTCGATCGCGGCCAACCGCCATGCTCTCGGCCTGGACAAGCCGGTGACAATCCAGTACGCGGACTTCATGAAGGGCCTGTTCGTGGCCCGCACCTTCCCCGACGACCCGGCGTTCGCCAAGGCCAACCCGGACAAGGTCACCCACTGTCCCGCACCCTGCCTGGGCTATTCGCCGCTGCAGACCAAGCTGGTCACCGATATCGTCAAGGAGCGGCTCCCTGTGACGTTGTCGATCTCATTGGGCGCCTTCGTGGTCTGGATGGTCCTCGGTATTGGGCTGGGCATCATTGCGGCGCTGAAGCGTGGACACTGGCAGGACCGCGGAATCGTCGCTCTCTCGTTGGTCTTCTACTCGTTCCCNNTATTCCAGGATCCGGTTGGCTGGTTCCAGGGCCTGCTCCTGCCCTGGCTCTCCCTGGCCGCCCTGTTTGCTGCCGGCTATGTGCGACTGACGCGTGCCTACATGCTTGAGACGATGGGCGAGGACTACCTGCGCACGGCGCGGGCCAAGGGCCTGCCTGAGCGGACGATCATCTTCAAGCACACCCTGCGGGCGGCATTGACTCCGATCGTGACCGTTGCCGGAATGGATCTCGGAACGCTCTTCGCCGGGGCCGCTATCACCGAGACCGTCTTCAACTTCCAGGGTCTGGGTAGGGCTGTGGTGACGTCGGTTCAGGTCTTCGACCTGCCGGTCATCGTCGCACTGGTGCTTGTCGCGGCGTTCTTCATTGTGATGGCCAACCTTGTCGTCGACGTGCTCTACGGCGTGATCGATCCGAGAGTGCGCCTTGCCTGACAACGCGATCGTCAACGACTCCAACCCGCGAAAGGCATGTCAGTGAGCTATGACACTCTCGCCGTCAGGGACTCCGCGGCGGCCGATGGCGGGGAGTCATTCCTGCACGTGAAGGACCTGCATGTGCACTTCCCGACCGATGATGGGCTCGTCAAGGCTGTCGATGGCCTGGACTTCACTCTCGAACGAGGCCAGACGATTGGCATCGTCGGAGAGTCGGGCTCGGGCAAGTCGGTGGCCAGCCTTGCCATCCTTGGCCTGCACCGGCATTCGAAGGCCAAGCTGTCCGGTCAGATTCTGCTTGATGGCGAGGACCTTCTGACTGTCTCGGACGATCGGATCCGTTCGCTGCGGGGCAACCAGATGGCGATGGTGTTCCAGGATCCGCTGTCGGCCCTTCACCCTTACTACACGATCGGCAACCAGATCGTGGAGGCGTACCGCATCCACAACTCTGTAAGCAAGAAGGCGGCCAGGACTCGGGCTATCGAGATGCTGGACCGGGTGGGCATCCCGAACCCGAACCGTCGCGTCGACCAGTATCCGCACGAGTTCTCAGGCGGAATGCGTCAGCGGGCCATGATCGCCATGGCGCTGGTCAACAACCCCAAGCTGCTTATCGCCGACGAGCCGACTACAGCGCTCGACGTCACGATCCAGGCCCAGATTCTGGATCTGATGAAGGATCTTCAGAAGGAGTTCGGCTCCGCGATCATCATCATCACCCACGACCTTGGCGTGGTTGCCAACGTGGCTGATGACATCATCGTGATGTATGGCGGCAGGTGTGTGGAGAAGGGCACTGTCGATGAGGTGTTCTACAGTCCCCAGCATCCTTATACCTGGGGCTTGCTGGCCTCGATGCCGCGTCTGGACAAGGTGCGCAGTGAGCGACTGGACCCGATCCCAGGTAATCCTCCGTCGATGATCAACCTGCCTTCGGGTTGTGCCTTCAACCCGCGTTGCGCTCATCGAGGCGAGGTCCTGGGCGATCTGTGCCGGACGGAGGTGCCTGAGCTGCTCGAGGTCCTGCCGGGACAGAGCGCCCGCTGTCACATCGCCGCCGCGCGACGTGCCGAGCTCTACGCCCAGATCTCTGGCCAGACGACGTGATGGAGGAACCGATGAGCGCAGTGACTGACACACCGATGGACCCCGCCGCCACACCCGTCGAGCAGCCCCCTGCGCGCGCCCACCCAGAGACAATTCTTCGCGTCACGGACCTGTGCAAGTACTTCACGCAGAAGAAGCCGGGCATCATCCCGCGTGCTGACGCCCCGGTCAGGGCGGTTGACGGGATCAGCCTGGACATCGGCCGCAGTGAGACGGTCGGGCTGGTGGGGGAGTCCGGCTGCGGAAAGTCAACGGCCGGACGCACCTTGCTGCGGCTGCTCGAGCCGACCAGCGGCAGCATCGAGTTCGAAGGCAAGGACGTGACCCACGTCAAAGGCGCAGAGCTCCGACGTCTTCGCCGTGAGATGCAGATGATCTTCCAGGACCCGTACGGCTCACTGAACCCTCGTCACACAGTCGGCAAGATCGTGGCCGCACCCTACGATATCCAGGGCATCAAGCCCGAGGGCGGCGTTCGCAAGGCTGTGCAGGATCTGATGGAGCGCGTGGGGCTCAACCCCGAGCACTACAACCGCTAC
>PMJN01000115.1 GCA_003157445.1 Micrococcales bacterium | reverse complement strand
TCCGACACTCACGATGAGCATCAACCCCTTGACGACGTCAAGGCTGACGATGCGCGGATCGGCTCGATCGGACTTCGCGGGGGAAACAGGTTCAGTGCTCGCGAGTGCGTCCGACCAAGACCGAGCTTCGGAAGTAAGACTCACCAGGACCCCCTCAACGCGCCGGCCGCGTTCCGAGGGTACTACGCCAAGCTCGTCTGGGTCGGCTGCTGCTGACTCTCCCGCTTCGTGCCATTAACGTGCCATTACGGCAGGCATCCAAGGGACACTCCAGGCCGCTCGGGACCGCGAAACTCGCGGGGAACCAAGCACAAGCCCCATGAGTTCAAACAGTCCCCAAGCTGACAGTGCGGGTTCGATTCCCATCACCCGCTCCACACGCGAAGAGTGTTGTAACCGTTGTGGTTTCGCGTAGTCCACGTCCCAGCGACCGTTGTCTATGACCACCCAGGTGTCTCTGGGTCACACGCGGGCCACAGGCTCTCGCCTCAGCACCGGCCTTTCTGCCTCAGGTGCGGGTGGGGTTCGGGACGATGTGGGCGACCAGTGCGCGGATCCGCGCCTGGTTGGTGCGGCCTGGGGTTGCCCGACGAGGTCCGCCGCTTGGTGCGCCGGAGTGTCGGTGCAGAAGTACTGCGGCGTCGCGCGCGGTGCTCCCAGTAGGCCAGTCGTCCGCGCGTGCCCGGCGTTATCCGCCGATTGGAGCAGCCGCCAGATGTCCAGAGCGTCGTTGTCGCCGAGTCGACCGGCATACGCGTGGGCTTTCATGACCAGGGCGGCACGGACATCGGGAAGCGGAACGCGGACGTCAACCTGACTGGCGTCGGTCAGGATCGCGCGGGCCGCGACGAGAATGGGCGGCAGTCGCAGGGCGTCCAGGAGGCCGGATATCTCGTCGACGACGAGGTCGCCGTGCGGCCGGTTGGACATCAGGCGCCCGAGGTATGACGGGGCGAGGACATCGATGACGAGAGCGCGCGTGCCCTGCGTGCGAATGAACCTGTTCCCGGACTGGCGGTCGTAGCCCAGGGCGGTCAGTGCGGGCACCAGGCGCGGATCTGCGCAGACCTCAAAGCTGACGCCCATGTCGGCATCGGCGGTCGGGAACCTGGGTGGCGGCGTCGTGGACATGGACGAGCAGCGCGACACTGTTCCCGCCGTGTCATTGCCGAAGGGCAGCACCAGCGTCGTGCCGCTCAGTTCAGTCTGCGATGCGGAGGACCTCAAGCTGCTCGAAGTCTGGCAGTGGCTGCGCGAGTGCCTCGAGTACATCGCGGTGAACGAGGTCAGCTCCGAGTTCTTCCAGAGCCCGGCGGCGAAGAACCGGATTGCGCACATCCTGCAGCTCGCGACCGAGGGCGGCCACGGCATGCTGACGCCGCCGCACCTGCTGACGTTCGTGCACGCCGTGCAGCAGCCCATCGGACACCCGGCGTTCGAACGGCTCACCGCTCAGCTCGGCCGCGCTGGCATGAAGGTACAGACCCAGCCCGAGGACGAACCGACTGCCGAGACCGAGCTCGACGTGCTCACCGCGTGGCGGGTGCTCGGATCTACCGATGCCTGGCTCGTCGGCGCACTCTCCGTACATGGGGCAAGCACCGCGAAGGTCGACCTCAAGGCCAGCTGGACCGACCCGCTCGATGACCCGACCCCGGACGCATCCGGCCTGGTTAGCGACCCACCGAGCAGTCGTTCTCAGTGCAGGTCGACGAAGTGCCGCTGGTCAGTCTCGCCGGCGGCGAGCTCAAGGCAGATGGCGAGAGTCGCTACGTCGGCTATTACGACGCCGAGCACGACCTCGTCTGCTTCGCGCCGAGCGGGTCAAAGCTCGGCAACCTCGCCGAGGGTGACGTCGTGGGTGCCGATTCGATGCCACGTCATCAGATCGGTGACACCCGCCATCACGTCGTGAGCTACAGCCCGCTCGCGACCTCGAGATACCGCGAGTACTCCCCCGCCGAGGACGGCGCGAACCCCCGAGACTTCACCCGTTCCGGCGAGCCCGTCACGGTGCACGTGCCTGCTTCGGCACGTCCGGTCGCACCGTCGATCCGATACGTCCTCCCCACGTTCGGATGGGAGCGGGTCACCTCCGGAAACCAGGTGCGCAGTGTCCGCACGGGTGGCGGCCTGAGGGTCTACCTCGACCGGCCGTGGTGGTCGTCCGGGGTTGGCGAGCTCCTCGGCGTAACGCTGAGCTACAGCGGCGCGCCCGAGCCCGACCGTGAGGAATGGAAGGCGTTCATCACCCAGTGGGGCCAGGACCCGATCTGGCAGACAGCCGCACTGGCGGACTTCCCGGCGACATACAACTTCCCGGACGCGACCGCGACCGAATCAGGTCTGCCGCTCGATCCAGGGCCAGCGTCCAGCGCGTACCTCCTCCCCCGGCAGGTCGACGTGGCTGGTCACGAGGTGCACTACGACAGCAACCGCAAGCTCTACTACTGCGATCTCACGGTCGACTGCAACGAGGCCACGTACGCGCCGTTCATCCGTCTGGCGCTTGCGCGCTACCAACCGCACGCGCTCGTCAATGCAAAGTTGTCACGCGTGGTGCTCGCGGACTTCGCTCAGCTGACTCCCGAACGCGCGTTGATGGTGACCTCCGATCCATACGTGCCGGGTGTCGTGCGAGCGGTGGTTTCCGGACCGTCACCGCGTGGGCCGCTCCCCCACGTCGGGTACCCCCATGGCTTCGGCGGCGGTCCCGGACGTCCGACCAAGATCACGGTCGACGTCCAGGTGCGAGACACTGCGATGAACAGCGATCTGGCCTGGTCGGCCCGGCCGACTTCGCCGTCACACAGACGGCCGGGCCGAGCGCCGACGATGCCGACTTCATCCTGTGGTCCGGGCCAGTGCGCTATACCGGCAGCGACGCTCTCGAAGCCGGACGGTATCGGCTGCTCATCACCGAGGAGGAGCTGCACGAAGCCGACGGGGCGGTCGGACAAAGCCTCAAGCTCGGAACTCGGCTCATCTACGCCGAGACCGTGCCGCTCGACGAGTCACTTCTCGCCGCGCCCACCTACCCCGTGAGCACCACAGCGCTCTCATAGACGTTCAGCGCAAGTGCCCCGCGCAACGCGGGTTGCCATCTGTCCAGCGTTCCGACCTCCAGCACCACGTCATCTCAATAGATTGCTTGCGCCGTGCCCTCTGCGTGCCCAAACTGCCGGCAACTCACGGCCAATCGCGGACTCAAGCGGGTGGCCACGCCCCGCTCAATCAGGCGGTCCGCCGCGGTGGATTGCCCGCATCAAGTTGGCTCCCAAGCTGACAGTGCGGGTTCGATTCCCGTCACCCGCTCCACACGCGAAAAGCGTTGCCGCACTGGTAAATCGGTTCCAGTGCTCCAGATGGTGACAGGGCGCTGGCGGCCGTTGATCGTTAAAGATCGAGGGCGTGCCGCAGGCCGCGATCGATCTCGCGAAGCAGCGCCAACGGTGCCTGGCCGGCTTGTTCGGACAGATCCGCCTTGTTGAGAGTGACCACCGCGGTGACGTTCACGACCGAGTCTTTCGGGAGCCCTGTCACAGCGGCGGGCAGGAAGACGCTGCCAGGCATCGTTGCCAAGTCGGTGTTGGACGTGATCACGACCGCCACTACGGTGGCCAACCGGCTTCTGTTATATGTCTCTGCCGAGATGACCAGTACCGGCCGGCGCTTGGCTGGGCGCGATCCTGCGAGCGCTCCCAGATCTGCCCAGTAGATACCACCCCGCTCGATCACCATTCGCCCGAAGCCTCAGCCAGGACCCGACGCCCCACGGCAACGGCATCCGCTGCGGAGTCGTCTCGCTCTGCCAGAGCGGCCACGGCTAGGTCGATCTGGCGGGTCACCGACTCGGCATCGAGCTCGTCCAAATATCGCGCTGCAGCTCGGGAGAAGAACTCCGATCGGCTCATCCCTAGATCGTGCGCACGACGGGACGCCTTCTCGAAGGTCTCGTCAGGTACCGAGATCGCGGTCTTCATACCCAAAGTATAACCAGGTATGACCCGCCGCACGCCACGTGGTCCGGATGTTGTCGGCGGCGTGCACTTCGCGTGCAGCTAACCGGGGTCAAGTCAGGTCACTCACCGCTACGCCACATCCGCCCCGTGAGCACGGATCGGGGGTTCATATCGGATTCCCAAGCTGACAGTGCGGGTTCGATTCCCGAAGCTTGGTGTCCAGCAGACCGGTCAGAATCAGGCGATCCGGAACGTGTCGACCACGACAGCGAATATCTGCGGTGTTCGGCCTCCTGGCATGGCTGACACCGGTCTTGGTCTGGAGCCGCCGGGTGCTCAGCCTGGAAGACCTCACCATCGGATACCGCGACGCTGACCTTGATTCCACCCACCACAATGACTCCACCAAGCAGGGTGGCCTTGGTCTCTGCGCGTCCCAGAGGAGGATCCCGCTACGGAACGACGGAAACCATCTTTGTGCCGGGTCGGAGCGGCCTCCGCGTGTGCACGTACGCCGTTCCGCCTCAGGCATGGGGCTCTGCTGTTCGCTGCCCGCGCGTGACGCGACCAACCAAGTGAAGGGCCGGACGAAGGATTGTCAATCAGCAAGCCAAGGCGCGGGAGCGGCTGGCTCAGCTTGAGCGGTTCCAGACGGACCGTCAGAAATGATCTCAAGCCAATCGAACTGAGTGCGGCATCCACCGGGGGGTGGGCTTCACCTTGATGGTGAACCAGACTTCTTCTTCTTCTTCTTCCTTTTCTTCTCTTTCTTCTTCCCAACCTGGTCCTTGGTTGTCTTCGCCCCAGACGACTTGCCCTTTCCACCACTTTCTGCCGTTGTCTTCTTGGCTGGTGCTGCTTTGGTGGCAGGTGCTGCCTTCTTGGTGACAGGTGCCGTCTTCTTGGCAGGTGCTGCCTTCTTGGTGACAGGTGCCGCCTTCTTGGCAGGTGCTGCCTTCTTAAGAACAGCTGGAGTCGGCATGGTCCCTTTGGTCTTCCGCCTGGCAGCGTCGCTTGTCTGCGACGTCGTCGAAGGCAACTCGTTCTGCGGCATATTCCACCCTTTCGGTACGTTCGGCTGTCCATGACAGCAAACCAGTAACCTTAAGTTAGCAAACCAATAGCCTTAAGTTAGGACTCTAGTCAGCAGATGCTGGCTTGCGTCGTTTAGACCAAGGCCTCTGTTTCACCGATCAGGACCACGATCCGCCCACCCGAACGGCGATCGTCCGCAGACTCCTGTAATCCGAGGATCCCTCCCTCGTGATGTCAGCGGGCTGTATGCCGCCTGTCGAACGGCGGCAAATACTGCAGGCCCGTGGCCCCGTTCTGGTGCCGCTTGACACGCCACGCGGCGCCCTTCTCCGTCTCGATCGCCGGGGCACTGACCAGACCCGAAGAGCGCGCTGGGTCGAGCAACACCTGGAACACCTCGCCGTGTGTACACAGCACCCACGGCGCCGACCGATGAGCCAGCACCCAGTCCAGCAGGGCCCCTATCGGGGCGTCCTTGGCGAGCAGCAGGTGATCCTGCACGCTCACGCCCCGCACGGCAGCTAGCGGCTCGACTGTTAGTCGACAACGCACCGCCGGACTTGACAACACCAGCGAGATGTCATCCTCGGCAAGAGATCTGACGAGAGAGGCAGCCTGAGCCAAGCCCCACTCGGAGAGCGGTCGCAGCGCATCGTCCTGGTGCCAATGCGCCTTATCACCTGCATGAGCGTGGCGTACAAGGATCACGACTTCAACTTTAGCCATCGAGTACCCAACAGGGACAAGATCATCGAAGATCTAGGGCCGAGACCCTGCCCTTAGGTCGGGGAGGAAGCCTTCCCTAGTTCGGGTCGTTTCTAGTTGTTGAAGTAGTGGTGGCGGATCCGGTGCGGAGGCGGTGTTCACCGGCCCAGCCCGGTCAGGTCTACCGCACTTGACTTCAACCCGGTTGGGGTAATCGCGAATCGCGTCGTTGTGGTGAGACGGGGGGCGTAGACGTGCACGGACAGAGCGGTGCCGCTCCTGACATTGCCGAGGTTGTGAATGTGGTTCTGCTCGAAGGACCGGCCCTCGCCCGCGACGAGGGTCCGGAACTCCCGACGATGCCCACTTGAAGTCTGCTCTAGCAGGGTGCCGCTGACGACCTGAAAAGCGCCGGCGGACTCGCCATGATCATGCCATCTGTTCTGTGTTCCGGCAGGCCAGGTCAGGAGCCAGATCTGCAGGTTAGGACTGGAGTCGAGCTCGACCCATTGTGATTCCTCGTTATCACAATCCACCAGGCTTGGCAGTACCGGGTCAGATGCGAAAAGGCGCGCCGTACGCAGTAGTTGGGCAGGACTGAACTGGTCGATTCCGGGTAAGCCAACGGTAGGTGCGTTTGTAGGTGCCATGAGTCACTCCTGAGGTCATTGAAGGCCGAACCAGGGCTTACACACCAGCGCAGGGCTGTAGGTTGACACAATCGACGACTGCGGACACGGTCGATTTGCACGGCGGTATCCCCGCGGTTCGGTGACCTGGCTGACGCTAGTCTCCGGTCGAGGCAAGGCCCCGGCGGGGTCGCAATACTCGGGACTTCAGTGACTTCGGAGGAGCCTCCGCAGGTGGCCATCTGCAGTTTCGTAGGAGGATCCGCCAGCAGCAACGGCTCGTCACTATCGGCTTGCCTGCTGTAGGCCGTTCGGCTTACCACGCGCTGCTTTCGTCCGGTCCCGTAAGACGCAGCGGCTACGCCCTCTTGCTGCGTTGCGGACATGGTCCTCGAGCCCGAACCGGTGTTAGTCACTGACCCAACTCTGATGGAGGTCCTTGACGAACTGCGCGCGAGGGAGCCGCTCTTCCATCGACGGTAGCTTGGGACGACTAGGTCCCACTTCGAGGCGATGACCACCGATGATTTTTGGGAGGTGGGTGCCTGAGCTTCCCCTCGAATCGTGGAGCTTCGTCAATGATGGACGGACGTGCTGGCCGCGGCCAAGGGTTGGCTCGTGGCGGCATCTTCGGTGAGTTCCTCGACGGTGTCCGCCGTCCTAGTGGCCGATCCGTTTGTGGAACACCCAGCCTAGCCAAGTTGGCGTACCTGGCGCATAATGTAGGCATGAGCACAGATTTGACCGAACTTTCCGTCAGCCAGGCGAGGGATCACTTCTCCGACGCCGTGAACCGGGCTGCATTCGGTGGTGAGATTACCTACGTCACCCGTGGCCGCAATCAACAGCGCGCCGCTGCGATTGTGCCAGCCGAGCTCGTCGAGCAATACGAAGCAATGATCGACCTCGAAGACGGTCGGATCGCTCTCGNNGCAGATGAGGCGGCTCGGGCACTCGGGTTGTGAGCGCAACTGGGCCCTACATCGTCCAATATGACCCCAAGGCTCTCAAAGAGCTAACCAAGATCGACAAGCCAGCAGCGCGCCGTATCGTCACGGCCATCGACGCCTTGAGCGGCGACCAGCGACCGAGCGGGACAAGTCCCCTCGTCGGATATCCAGACCTCTGGCGGATCCGCGTCGGTGACTACCGGGTTGTCTACACGGTCAGAGACGCGGAACTCGTGGTTCTCGCACTGCGGGTCGCCCATCGCAGCACGATTTATCGCAATCTCTGGCCGGCGGACGGTTCTTCAAACCACTACGACAGACCGTCGAGTCGATCTTCGACACCTTGAATGGACAGCTCGACCTCGAACAACACGGTGGACTCACTCCCCAGGGAGTCCTCCTCCTGGTCCTACAACGCCTGCTGGCAATGACCACCGCAATCTGGCACAACGACCACACCGGCCAACCCGTCCGACGATCCCTACTCGCCTACGACAACTGACCCTTGGAATCAGTCATCTAGTCGTAATTCGGGCTCATATTGTCAGCTGCCCACTGGTTGCGATAGTCGGGCCCGTTTGGGTGTCATGTACGACCAACGCTGACAGAATTCGTTCGCCGATCGGGACTCACTCTACTGGCTCCCCTCTGTGTCAAGGCGCCGCATTCCCGCATGTCGATGGTGCGCCGGTCCTCGCCGCCGTCAAGAAGACTGCGCGTGAGCGCTGCTGCGGCGCGGCGTTGGGGCAGGGCGTCGGGAACGCGGCAAGGACGGGTCCAGGCCAGGGACCTGGCGGCGTAACACCGCAGGTCGGCGGGTTCGGGAAGTGGCTCTTCCGAAGTGCCGGCGTGGGGCGTGACCTGGTCGCGCTGGAGTCAGTAGCCGTTCCCCGTTGCCCTCCTGGGCCGTAACTATATCTGTGATCGCGTCCTTGACCATCCGGCGGTAGACAAAGGCACATCCGGCGGTAGACAAATGCAAGAAAGCCTTCGCTTCAGGCATCGCATGGCTTGCATCGATCTCCTGCCATCGGCTTTCGGCGCTCGTGGTACGCGTGTCCTTGGGTCGGGTTACGCAGCCGGACGGTGGCCATCATGTGCAGGACCCGGCTGATCTGCCGGTTGCCAGCTTTGGACAGCCGGCATGGCCTGGTTGCCGGGGTCGGGGTAGGCCTCGGTTTCGGTGGCTTTGGCGCTGAGCCATACTCCGATGCCGGGTCGCAGCCCGAGGTCGGCCACGGCTGAGGTGGTGACGTCGACCAGGGCTGGTGGGGTGGCGTCGACTTGTATACGTACACGGTCGGTGAGCTGTTCGAGGGCGGTGATGGTTCCCTTCCAGATGTTGCGGGGGCTTGCGCCGGCAGGGGGCGCTGTGTGGATGGTGATGGCCGACGGGCGCAGCCCGACCAGCACTTGGATCATGGACGAACCGGCCCCCGTTACGGCTGGGAGGTCTTCGACCTTGTAGGTGACGGAGAGCGTGCCGCCGCCGGTGAGGTGCACGATGCCGGTGGCCGGATCGAGGGTGCCGCGGTAGAGGTTGAGACCGACTAGTCGTGCGACGTACTGGGTGGCCGGCCGGGCGGCTACCTGTGCAGGGGTGCCCTGCTGGACGACACGGCCGTTCTCGATGACCAGGAGACGGTCGGCCATGATCATGGCCTCGAGGGGATCGTGGGTGATGATCAGAACCGGCCCGGCGAACTGGTCGAGATGGCCGCGTAGCTGTGCGCGCACGTCCAGGCGTGTCCTGGCGTCCAGCGCGGACAGGGGTTCGTCCAGGAGCAGGAGGGCAGGCTCGGCGGCCAGGGCTCGTGCCAGGGCGACCTTCTGGGCCTGCCCCCCGGAGATCTCGTGAGGTCGCCTGGTAGCCAGGCAGGTCAGGTCAAGGCGCTGCAACCATTTGTCTGCTGCGGCTCGGGCAGCCCGGCGGCCGGCGCCTTGGACGCGGGGGGCGTAGGCGACGTTGTCGCGGACGTCCAGGTGGGGGAAGAGGCGGTAGTTCTGGAAGACCAGGCCGACGGGGCGGCGGGCGGTGGGCACGAACGTGTCTGTGGCGGCATCATCCATGATGAGCCGGCCTAGAGCGATGGAGCCGCTGCTGAGCGCGTCGAGCCCGGACAGCGCCCGCAGCAGCGTGCTCTTGCCGGCTCCGTTCGGTCCCAGGACGGCCAGCACTTCGCCGGGGGCTGCGACAAGGTCGGCTTGCAGGGTGAACGTGCCACGCTGCACGGTGCCCGACATGACCAGTGCGCCGCCGCGTTGGCCAGCGGCCGTCTGAAGGCCGGCGCCATCGTTGTGTCCGCCAGAGCCAACGGCGTCGCCCGCGTGCGGCCTCACGGGGCGGTTCCAGTGCTCAGCCACCGGTCGCGTAGGCCAGCCAGGACCGCTATGGACACGACAAGCAGCACCAGGGACAGAGCCACGGCCGCGTCGGGGTTGGTCTCCAGTGCGACGTAGACGGCCAGCGGCATGGTCTGGGTGCGTCCTGGGAAGTTTCCGGCGAACGTAATCGTGGCGCCGAACTCCCCGAGCGCCCGCGCCCAGCACAACACGGCCCCGGCCAGCAGGGACGGCGCGACCAGCGGGATCGTGACGGTGCGGAAGACACTCAGCCGGGAAGCACCCAGGGTGGCGGCTGCCTCCTCGTAGCCGCGGTCGGAGGCGCGGAAGGCACCCTCGACGGTGATGATCAGGAATGGCATCGCCACGAACGTCTCGGCGACGATGACGCCCGCGGTGGTGAATGGCAACGTGATGCCGGTTGCCTGGTCCAGGAGCCGGCCCAGGATTCCTTGCCGACCGAATGCCAGCAGCAGGGCCACACCCCCGACCACCGGGGGCAGGACCAGCGGCAATGTCACCAGGGCGCGCAGCAGCGTGATGCCGCGGACCGTAGAACGGGCTAGGACCCAGGCCAGAGGCACCCCGAACACCACAGAAGCGGCCGTCGCGGCGCTGGCACAGACAAGGGATAACCGCAGGGCATCCAGGACCTGGCTGTCGGCCAGGATAGAGGGCAGGTCCCGCCAGGGCGCCCGGATCAGGAGCCCCACCAGCGGCACGAGCAGGAACAGAGCCCCCACCAGGGCCGGAACCCCGAGCTGCCAAGGGATCGCGCCACGGGCTGTATCCGCACGGCGGGTCCGCTGTCGGGTGGGCGTTGCGGGCCCCTGCCTGGCCGGTGGTCGGGCGATGGGCTTCACGAGATCGCAGGTCTTGGAATCATGTCCGGGGGTGGCTCCGCTCAGGGCCTGGCGAACCCGTCAGCGGCCAGGATGGCGGCCCCGCCCGCTGACAGAACGTAGTCGATGAATGCCCGGCCGCCAGCCTTGTTCTGCGGCTGCGTCAAGGTAGCTATGGGGTACAGGGTGGACGCGTTGACGCCGGCTGGGATCAGGATGCCCTTGACCTTGCCTCCGGCGGCCCGCACGTCGGTGGCGTAGACAACCCCGGCGTCGACCTCACCGAGGATGACCTTGGTCAGGACGGCTTTGACGTCGACCTCCTGGGTCACCGGCGTCACTGTGAGCTTGGCTTTCTTGAAGACCTCGGCAGCCGTCACGCCGCATGGGACCGCGGACTGGCACAGGGCAATCTTCACTCCGTGCTTGGCCAGGTCGGACAGTGCAGTGACGTTGGCCGGATTCGAGGCCGGGACTGCGATCTGCATGACATTGCTGGCGAAGTTCTTCGGGGAGGTCGCTGCTGCGGCCTTGACGACCTGGTCCATATTCTTGGTGCTAGCCGACGCAAACACATCCGCGGGCGCGCCTTGGGTGATCTGGGTCGCGAGGCCGGAGCTGGGGCCGAAGTTGAACACGACCTTGGTGCTGGGGTGGGTGGCCTCGAACTGCTTGCCCAGCGTGGTGAACGCCTCCTGCAGCGATGCCGCCGCGAAGACGTTGACTGTGCCGGACAGAGTTGGCGAGCTGGACGCGACCGCCGGAGCGGAAGAGGGCGCCACTGTGATGTTGGTCGTGCCGCAACCGGCCAGCACGAGCCCGGTGGCAACGGCAGTCAGGCTGACGACGGTTCGATGCATCTGCTGCTCCTAGTGTCAGGAATGCTGGGGGGTGAGGTCCCAGGCGTGTAGGAGGTCTGGAACGCGGGTGCAGTTATGGATGAGCGGGTATCTCGATCACCACGTTGGTAGACTTCACTGCTGCGATTGCCAGTACGCCGGGTTCGAGCTTGAGCGCGTCGGCAGCTTCGCGGCTCATCAGCGACACGATGTGGTGCGGGCCTGCCTGGATCTCGACCTGGGCCATGACCGTGTCGCGGATCACCCGGGTAACCAGGCCGACGAACCGGTTGCGGGCCGACTCCGAGACCACGGGCTGCGGCTCGGGTCGCTCGGTGGAGGCGGCGAGTTCTTGGGCAAACTGGGCCAGGACTGTGCCTTCAATGACCTTTCGGCCGCCGTGGTCGATGGTGATGGCCAGTCGTCCGCTGTCGGCCCATCGGCGCAGGGTGTCGTCGCTGACGCCGAGCAAGTCGGCGGCTTCACGGATGCGGAAGGTGGACACAGCCGAAACTGTAACCGCACATGCGTCCAAAAGACAGCAATCGGGTGCTATTCACGGAAGAACTGAGGTTGCGGAAAGCAGAAATTGCGGGGCGATGGATGTCCGGTCAGGCAATGGGCTCAATCGCCTCGCTGGCCCCGACCGTGCGGATCGACAAGGGCGAGGATGGCGTTCACATCGCTGGTGGACTCTTTCCAGCCTTGAAGTGATGACTCGGCCTTGAGGGGTAGGCCCGGGCTGTTGGTGTTTCATGTGCCGGTGGACGAGCGCGCATCCAGCTCCTTTGCCACAACGACGCTCTGGTTTCCACAGACTTCTGGTGGCGCTCGTCCCTAGTACTACCACCGTCGTGGGGAACCTCTGGATGTCGGCCAGGGGGCTAGGTGGGTCTTAGACACACTGAAACGGCCCGACATGACCGGGAACGAGTGCCCGGATAGTCACATGGCGTCATTCGTTGTGGTGTCTTGTGACTAGTTTTGAGTTATATGTGGCGAAATCCCCCGAAGGGGAGGATTTCCAATGAAAGAGTGAAAGTGCATCAGTGTGATAGTGCCTTCATTAGGAAGACGTCACGGAGTTATTTGGGGCGTGGATCGCTGAGCGGTGTGGATCGCTTAGTACGGATGAAGAGGATCGGTGAACGGTCCTCGGGTCAAAGGGTGTGGATCGTGGAACACGTATTGGATCGGGTAGAGGTGATGGCCAAGGTGGCCGAATGCATCACCATGGCGGTGCATGGGCGCGACCATGATCACGTGACTGCCTCGCAGTGCTGTCGTCCGCACACAGTGGAGGTTGTCTTCCTGGGCCACAGAGCGTTGGCCGTTTGCCATGACTGCCGGCAGGACTCGGGGTTTCTCCCATTCCGCCAGGCCGAGAGCCTGGCCAAAGGACATCGCGACCACACTCGCAGCCTCAGAGTTTGGCTGCCACTATCCGCAGCAATCTGAACGGTTCGTGGTCAGGGTCCAGTATCGCCGTTCATCTGTGAAGGCCATTTGCGCGGTTTCTTTGTGTTGGCCATCCAGAACGGACCAGAGACTGGCTCGTGTTTCGGCGTCATTGCACCCATGTTCTGTGGCCGGCTCATGTGCTCGCGCGGGCCTTAAGAGTTGGCACTCATACCAACCCGACGATCGTCTCCCGTAGCGGTGGAACTCAGAGGACGCTGCGTGCCGGAACGCTCGTCCTGGAATCAGGATGCGGACCGGTTCGTTGACGACGAGGCTTCACCCTAGTAGGTGTCAAGACGTAGTTGCACCGAGCCAGTTGAGGTAACTTGGGCATCGTACCCACCAGAGCGGGCTCGGTGTCAGTCTTCGGCGATGACTCGTCCATCGTCGCGCCGCCGGCGCCAGGGCAGCAGTTCCTGCACAAGGGCCAGGGGCCTGCGCCGCGTCGAAATGGCCGGTGCGCGCCGCCTTGCACTCATCGGTACAACGGCAGCCGCGGCGACACTCGATGAGACCTCCACCGCTGCGACCGGTTTGGCGGCTCTGACCTGAACGGGCAGGTGCGGGGCGGGAACGTGCGCATGGCGGGCCACACCAAGGCGGGTGGCTATCTTGTGCACGTCGGCCAGGGTCAGCGTCTCCAGGTCCAGAAGTTCCTCGGCCACCGCACCGAGGAAGGCCTTGTGCTCGCCCAGAAGCTTGGTGGCCGCTGTGTGTGCCACACCGAGCATTTCCTCCACGACGTCGCTGACGTCCTTGGTGGGGGCGGAGCCGCTGTGGCGCACCTGGTAGCCCAGACGCGTCATCCCGAAGCGGGTCGCCATCGAGGTGGCTAGTTGGGTGGCTGACTGAAGGTCGCCGGCCGCACCCTGGGTGAACTCGCCGTTCAGCAGGATCTCTTCGGCGGCACGTCCGGCCAGGGCCGTCACGAGCTGGGCATGCGCCTTGCGGCGGGGCAGGAACTGATCATCATTGCCGGACATCCATGTCACCCCGCCCGCCGGGCCTCGAGGAATGATGGTGACCTGCACTGGGTCATCCGCCTGCTCCTGCAGGTAGGCGGCCAGGGTATGGCCCGACTCGTGCCAGGCGGTGACTTGCCGGTCGTGGTCGGTCACCAGGGCGGACGTGCGGGCCCGGCCCATGGCGATCGTGGCGACGGCGTGCTCGAAGCATTCGGCGGTGACCTCGGCAAGATCACGGCGCACGGCGTCCACGCATGCTTCGTTGACCAGGGCCCGTAACTGCGCGCCGGAGAAGCCGGGGGTCCGCCGTGCCAGCGCTGTGAAGTCCACGCCGTCGGCTATTGGTTTGCCGATGGTGTGCACGGCGAGGATCTGCTCGCGACCGCGACGGTCCGGGTTGGGCACCTCGACCTTGCGGTCCAGGCGGCCCGGGCGGGTGATGGCTGGGTCCAGCATGTCGGCCCTGTTGGTGGCCGCGATCACGATGACGTTAGAGGTGTGGAACCCGTCCATCTCGGACAGGAGCGCGATCAGCGTCGTCTCGGACTCGACGTGGGCTATCTCGCCCTCCCCGCCGCGCCGACGCGCGACGGCGTCCACCTCGTCGATGAAGATGATGGCCCGCTCGTGCTTGCGCGCGGCGGTGAACAACGACCGGATGCGCTGGGCCCCGACCCCGACGTACTTCTCCACGAAGTCTGAGCCGGTCGCAGTGAACATGGGCACACCGGACTCACCTGCGACGGCGCGCGCCAGGAGGGTTTTACCTGTCCCGGGCGGCCCGGTCAGCAGAGCGCCCTTGGGTGCGGTGGCGCCGGTGCGAGTGAAGCGTTCCGGTTCTTTGAGGAACATGACCAGCTCCAGCAGCTCATCTTTGGCCTCATCGCAGCCGGCGACATCGCTGAACCGGGTCTCTGGCACGGTTGCCGGTTCGACGGCGGGCGCTTTCTTGTGCCCGAACCGGCCGGTTCCAGACCCGCCGGTGGTCAAAGCGGAACTGCCGCCCATCCTCTCGCCGGGCTCGCCGGCCGGGTGATACCTACGCCAGCGCGCCCCGAGGACGATCACCAGCGATCCGAGCATCAGGCCCGCCAGGCCGATGCCCAGGGCCCACAGGAACGGCCCTTCTGAGGCGGCAGAGGCGGAGGCTGAAGTGGTGGCGGCGGTGCTGCCGCCGGGGTTGCTGGTGGTTGCGGTGTTGCCGATCGGGCTCGCATTGGCCGCTGCGGCCGGCGTGGTCGCGTCGGTGATGGTGCCCGAGTGGACGGGTACGCCTGCGGCGATGAGCGTGTCCACCAGTTTGGGTAGGTACACGCTCAGAACGTTCGTGTCGGTGACCGCTCCCGTGCTCAGCGTGCCTCCATCGGAGGCCGGAGCCGTCGACGCAGGGGAGTGCCGAGCACCCGGGCCGTAGGTGGCCTGGACGACCAGGGCGGCCTCGTCCACGACCGCGTTGGATAGCTGGCCGGCTTTCGCGTCGGTGACAAGGCGGGTCATGGAGATGGGCACAGCGCTCTTGGCCGACATGGCGTTTGGTCCGGGTGCGCCCAGCAAGGCCAGGCTGACAACGGAGATTGCGGCCACGACGAGGATTGCCGCACCAAGGAAGGTTGTCAGGGACAGCCCGCGTAAGGCGGTGATGCGGCCTCGCAACAGACGGGTCAGGCGCTCTCTCAGAATATTCAAAAGGTCACGCTGCCTGGTGCTGAGCGTACCTCGGCGTCATGCTCGTGGGATATGAGCCCGCCCGGCCCTGCAGGGCCCGCGGCCCATACCCCTGGTCCGGAATGGGTACACAGAGGCACCCAACCTCGGCCGTCAGCGACGTACAAGACGGGGGTTCCGGCGACAAAACTTCGCGACCTATCACACCTGAGTGTAAAGGCGCCCGATCCTGGCCGTCAGGCGTTTGCCCTAAAGACGCATCCCAAGGCCGCGCGCGACCAGTCACGCGCGACCAACTAGTAGACGCCATCTGGTGCGCAGCGAAACCCCGACGACGAGGCTCCAGACCGGAATTGCCACCTGCCGATCCCATCCCTTAGATCCGTCCTCAGGTGCGCCAGGATGTTGCCTGGTTGTTCATCCGCCGCGGATGAGGCTGCCTCGGCGTGGCGGGATCAGTCTGAAGATGCTCGAAGTGCTATCCCTACGTTGTAAGGAGTCATCATGTCCGCCACGCCGACGTCTGGCAGCGGCGCAACGGTTCCTAGGCATTACAAGGAAGAGCCCGAGGTCACTGGCTGGGTCGGCTGGATCATCTTTGCCGGCACCATGATGTTGATCCTTGGCGTATTCCACATGTTTGAGGGCATTATTGCGCTGGCCCGACACACCTACATCAACTTCCCAACCTCCGGGCTCACCATCCAGGTGAGCTACAGCCAGTGGGGCTGGGTACAGCTCATCGCCGGAGTGCTCGTCTTCCTGGCAGGGCTCGGCCTCTTCACGGGTCGGATGTGGGCGCGGGTATTGGCCATCATCCTCGTTGCGATTAGCGCCCTTGTGAACTTCGCGTGGGCCACGACATTCCCTGTCTGGTCGGTCACGCTGCTTGCGATTGACCTCTTTGTCATCTACGCGCTCATCGCGCACGGTGCAGAGATGAAGCCGGACAGAGAAGCTGTATAAGTTCCTTCTCATGGATTAGGCAGGACGTTCGAGGACGCCGGAACGCAGTTACCAGCGGGCCGGCGGCTTCGACGTCCCGCACCACGGGCCCACACCGGTCTGTGACAAGAGCGGGCCCCGGGAGTGGGAGGGGAAGGTCATGGCAACCAAGATCAGGACTAAGGCAGATCGTGTCCAGTCCACAGCCGAAGCGCTCGCGTCCTTCGACAAGGAGTACTTGCTCATCCTGGCCAACCTGTACCACATCGAGGTCTGGGATGAGTTGATCACCAAGGAAGCGTTGGTGGCCATGATTGCGCAGGCTGCCTGGAATTGAGGTGACTTCAGCGGCGAGCGCCCCAGCGCCTGTCCTAGGTCAGGTGGAACTTTGATCCGTCGTCTCGCTCAGGCGAGACGCGACTCAGCGTTGACCCTGGCGGACTGCCAGAACACCGTGGACAGATCCAAAATAAGCGACCACCATTGGTCGAAGATTCACCGAAAGCGATGAGGATCCAGCGACAGCGATGAGAGGTCGTCATGAGCGTGTATCGGGTGATCGATGTAATCGGGACGAGTTCTTCCTCCTGGGAGGAGGCAGCTGCAGAGGCCATCACCACGGCGCGGGGATCGGTGCGTGATATCCGAGTCGCCGAGGTGATCAAGCAGGACATCACCATCGGTGACGGTGGGGAACTGGTCTATCGGACCAAGATCCAGTTGTCGTTCAAGTACGAATCGGACTAGCCGAACAGGTCGTGGACCGGTCGATAGCCGCCCAGTCAACCAGCAGGGCGGTTGTCGCCCTGCAACGTGCGGCACCCGCGTGACCCTCGGTTGCTGGGCTGCCCAAGATTGCGACCCAGAGCCAGGTGAGGCTGCCCGAATCTGAGGCCCGCCGTGGTTGCTGCCCGGATGCCTGCTGGCGCCAGGACTAAAGTCACTGGCCGAACGTCGACCCTGCAGCCCACGCTGAATCTTGAGCGCCTGCCAGGACTGGCTCTGCGGTGGGAGTTCGCACGTCAACCCTAAGGAGAGCGATCATGGCTCGGACGACAGCGAAGAAGATAGCCACACCGAGGAAGACGGCCACAGCGAAGAAGATAGCCACACCGAGGAAGACGGTGACAGCCAAGAAGACGGCCACAGCCAAGGGGCCCATGACAACGGCTGCTCGGCCCAGCCCGCTAGCTGAGAAGAGCACGACAGTCGACCTGAAGGCAGCAGTTGCCAGGACGGCGGACCTGTCTGAAGGAGTACTCAAGTCCGTCGAGGCCAGCCAGTTGGCAGCGATTAAGGCGGTGCGTAAGTTCGTTGACACCGTAGACGAGGCGCTTCCCAAAATCGGGCAGCGTCCGTCCACCCGTGAGGCCGTCATCGATGCCGCGCTGCAGATGGCCGACAGACTCGTCACAACGCAGTACGACTTCCTGCGCAATGTCGTGCGCAGCGCGGACCGCTCGTTGAACAAGCCAACCACCACGAAGAAGTAGACGAGCGCGGCGCGTCCCATCACCACATGTCGGCGTGTGGTCGAACACAAGCTCGTCAGACTGGTGTTGCCGGCCAAGGTCATCGGAAGCCGACGGAGGGGACCGGGACGTCAGAGTTTGGAGAAATCAAGGGGGGGTTCAAAGGAGTCATATGTCCCAGCAGAGCGGACCGTTCACCACCAACGAGTCTGCCGACAGCGAGACTCGGGGTAGTACGGCGCTCGATGCGCTGCTAGATGTGTTTCAGGTGCGCCAGTACTTCAACCTGGCGGTCGGGGCGACGGATCTGGCGAGTCGGCTGTTTCGGGACGCGGGTTTCGTCAATGAGCTCCGCCGGGCAGTCGTGAGCCTGCCCTTCGAACGTCGGCCGAAGAGCTCAGTGAGTTTTCCCCCGGCCGCACTTGAGCTTCCGGGCCCTGGTCCGGGACGGCTCGGTCTCGTCGCGACCGGCGGCAGCGGGGCGCTCGCGACGATCATCGGGGTGGTCCGAGCGTTGGAGGAGGCGGGTGGGTCGATCAGCGTCTATTCGCTGTGCTCGGGAGGGCTTTGTTCGGCTTTCCGTTGGCGGCCGGTCTCTCCAGCCAGGAGGCTGCCGAGCTCGTGATGGGCCTTGAAACCGCGGACTACATCGACGTCTCATGGCGCGACATGGCGCGGGCGCTTTCGTCACTGGGGCGGGGCTGGGCCGGGATCCTTCGTGGAGACAAGCTGGAGCAGTACTACCGGCGCCATCTGGGCGAGCGCACGCTGGGGCAACTACCGACGCCGGCGTACGCGCCGATCTGGAACATCGAGTCCAACCGTCTGGAGTATCTCGGGCCGCGGACATACCCGGATCTGCCTGTGGCCCGCGCCATCCGGATGGCAGTCTCGCTTCCGCTGTTTCTTGAGCCAGTTCCCCTGGCTGGCGGGTTCTGGTGCGACGGAGGGATCGTCGATATCTTTCCGGTGCACCCGATCCTTGACATCGAGCCGCCGGTAGATGCCGTTGTGGCTGTCAACGCCTTCTATCCACCAGGTTTCGCCGGCGAGGATGAGATCGGGTGGCAGAGCCAACTGGCCAGCATCATGCACATTGCCAGGCAGGTACGAACCTCCCAGCAGATCCAACTGGCTCGCGAGAACCTCACCCGGCTGAAGGCTTCCCTTGACGTCGAAATGCTCGAGCCGATTCCGTACTGGAGGGTCCGCGCAACGGGCTTCTATCAGCAGTTTCTCAACAACTGCGACTGGCCAGGCTTCATGCGCAGCGGCCACGCAACGATGGTCGAGGCCTTGCTGCGCCGAGACGGCGATTGGGGCGCAGCACCCGCGCCGGTTCGTTAGTCTGCGGCCAAGCGCGCACCTGAGGACCCGTGCGCGCCCCGCTGCTCACTTCACTTTGAAGTGAGCAGGCTCAGGTGGCAACCGTTGACCATTGGTGGCATAAGGCGCTGACCTGCACTGATACCCATTTCGACCGTGGGTAGACCGTGACGGTTTATGGACGTCTTGCGGACCTTCTGCGGATTGGACTGGGGCAGACCCAAGTATGGCGGCCCCAGCCGAAGCGGGGGGGGCTTCGGCCGGAGCCTAGACCGGATCACCTCTAGGAAGTTAACCGATCATCCTCCTAAATCTACTCGCCATCGTGGCCGATCGATCCAAGCTCACGTCACTTCGATGTGGGTCGCCTTGGTGGTAGTGGACTTGGGCAAGGTGATGGTCAGGACGCCGTCCTTGAGCCCAGCAGTGACGGCCTGCTCGTCAACCGGCACGGGCAGGACCGCTTCATACCTGAAGGTGCCGGTAATCCGTGTCGAGTGGCGGATCACTCCTTCGTGCTCCTTGACCGTCCGCGAGCCGTGCACCGTAAGCCGGCGCCCCATGACGTCGATGATGATGTCGCCCTTGTCCACGCCTGGCAGGTCGAGCTCGACGGTGAAGGCAGCATCGGATTCGTGCATGTCCCCACTGGGGGCGAAGTCGCCGGGGAATGGACTGCGCGACCACAGATCCTGCATGAGGTCCTGCATCCGGGTGTTCCAAGGCGCAATGTCGTCCCAGAAACTACGACGGGCCATGTCTCCGGGCTTGTTGGTGCTGCTCATGTCCACTCCTTGGGTAGGCCTGTCCATGGTGCCTCTGCTCTCAGTACAGGCACCCGCGGCCAGGTTAAACAGGGGCGTTGGTCCCTTTGACCCACGATCAAGCTCATGTTTGCGATCACTGAAACGCACCAGAGGTTGTGGGCAGGTCGAAATGCCCCGTCGCCCGCCCAACTGACCCAGCCGCAACCCATGGGCCCCTGGCTGGTTCTGCATCGGTCTTGCCCGTCACCCTCGGGGGTACTTGAGGCGGGGTCGGGCGCGACCATCGACGCCGCTTGGGGTGTCTACTGAGAATTCCTACGGTCAGGTGCCGCCTCGTGGGGCTCTTCAGGTGCGATGGTTGCCCGAGCGGTAAGCAAGCGCAGAACTCATAGAGTCAGAAGAAGGAGTCAAGAAATGGATTTCGCGTTGTCGGCCAAGGCGGAGGAAGTGTCTGCCCGCATGTGGGCGTTCATGCGCGAGGAGGTGTTCCCTGCGGAGGCGGAGTATGCACAGTGGCGGGCGAACAACGACCCGCATGCGCGTCCTCCGGTCCTGGAGCGTTTGAAGGCGTCAGCGAAGAAGCGTGATCTGTGGAACCTCTTCCTGCCTGAACTGTCGGGCTTGTCGAATCTGGAGTACGCCGCCGTCGCGGAGATCTCCGGGTGGTCGCCGGTCATCGCGCCAGAGGCCATCAACTGTCAGGCCCCGGACACCGGCAACATGGAAACCCTGCACCTGTTCGCGACGCCCGAGCAGAGAACACAATGGCTGGAGCCATTGCTGTCTGGTCAGATCCGGTCGGCGTTCGCGATGAGTGAACCCGACGTCGCGTCCTCAGATGCCACGAACATCACGACTCAGATGGTCCGCGACGGTGATGACTATGTGATCAACGGCCGCAAGTGGTGGATCAGCGGGGCAGCCGACCAGCGGTGCCAGGTGTTCATTGTGATGGGCAAGACCGACCAGGCGGCTGCGACGCATCGGCAACAGTCGATGATCCTGGTGCCCCGGGATGCCCCGGGAATGACGATCGAGCGGAACCTGCCGGTCTTTGGCTATCAGGACCAGCACGGACACTGCGAGATCGTGTTCCGCAACGTGCGTGTGCCGGCCTCGAACTTGTTGGCGGGGCAGGGGGATGGGTTCATGATCGCCCAGGCCCGCCTTGGTCCGGGCCGAATTCACCATGCGATGCGTGCTATCGGCATGGCCGAACGTGCTCTTGGGCTGATGGTGGATCGAGCCAAGTCGCGGGTGGCGTTCGGTAAGCACCTATCAGAGCAAGGGGTCGTGCAGGAGTTGATTGCCCAGTCCCGTATCGACATCGACCAAGCCCGCCTGCTGGTGTACAAGACGGCCTGGCTGATCGATAACTACGGCGCGAAGGGGGCGCGCACCGAGATCGCGGAGATCAAGGTCGCCGCGCCAGCCATGGCGATCGCGGTGATCGACCGGGCGATCGAGGTATTCGGCGGCGCTGGGGTTAGCGACGACACGCCGCTGGCGTACTTCTACGTATGGGCCCGGAGTCTGCGCATCGCCGACGGACCCGACGCAGTCCACCGCCGTTCGATTGCACGTGATGAGCTCAAGCGAGAACGCCCATATATTGGTTGATTCACACGCGGTTCGCTAATCTGAGGTGGTGCATGGCCCGGATCCCGGAGAGGCTTTGCTCATGACCAACACGTTGGAAGGCAAGGGCGTCGTCGTCACCGGTGCCGGCCACGGGATCGGGGCGGCCATCGCGATCCGGATGGCAGCCGAGGGCGCGCGCGTCGTGGTTAACGACCTGGATGCTGGTGCAGCAACGGTGGTCGCCCAGAAGATCGGCGGCCACGCCGTCCCCGGCGATGCCGCCACCGAGCAAGGAGTGGACGCACTGGTCAGTGCCGCCCGCCGGCACCTCGGCGGGATCGACATCTACTTCGCCAACGCCGGTGTCGACATAGGCAAGGGTTTGGACACGCCTCCCGAGGAGTGGGCCAGGGCACTGGAGGTGAATCTGTTGGCGCACGTCCGCGCAGCTCAGCGGCTGGTACCCACCTGGCTTAGCGAAGGCGGAGGCAGGTTCGTGGTGACTGCGTCTGCAGCTGGTCTGCTCACGATGCTGGGCAATGCGCCGTACTCGGTCAGCAAGCACGGTGCCGTCGCGTTCGCCGAGTGGCTCTGCGCTTCATACAGCCACCGGGGGATCGTCGTGCAGGTCATCTGCCCGGAGGGTGTGAAGACCCAGATGCTCGACCATGCCGGACCACTGCGGGACCTGCTGAGCCACGACCGCGTGCTGGAGCCCGAGCAGGTCGCCGAAACGGTTTGGCAGGGACTTCAGGACGACCGCTTCCTGATCCTTCCGCACCCCGAGGTGAAGGGCTACTACGAATACCGCGCGAACAACACCGACGGGTGGCTGGCAGGGATGGGTAAGCTGCAACGCCGTCTGGACAAGTCCGGTATCTCGTGAAGGCCTGGAGGGTATCCGAGCTCGGCGAGCCAGGCCAGGTGATGAGCCTGCATGAGGTCCCGGTTCCGCAACCCGACTCCGGCCAGCTACTGGTCCGGGTGCTCGGCGCTGCGGCGAACTTCCCCGATGTGCTCATGTGTCGTGGTACCTACCAGGTGAAGCCGACGTTACCCTTCACCCCCGGCGTCGAACTGTGCGGCGAGGTTGCCGCCCTGGGACCGGGCACCTCCGGTTTCGCCGCAGGTGACCGGGTCATCGGCTCGTCGGTCCTGCCCGCAGGCGGATTCGCCGAGTTCGCCCTGATGGCGCAAGCCACGACGTTTCCGGCGCCGGGCGGGCTCGACAACGCGCAGGCTGCGTCGTTCTTCATCGGTTACCAGACCGGTTGGTTCGCTCTGCACCGCCGCGCACATCTGCAGCCAGGGGAGACCCTGCTCGTGCACGCGGCTGCCGGCGGTGTCGGAAGTGCCGCGGTCCAGTTGGGCAAGGCCGCTGGTGCTCGCGTCATCGGTGTGGTCCGCGGGCCCAAGAAGGCAGAGGTGGCCTGGGCATTGGGCGCTGACGTCGTGGTGGACCGACATGCCCAGGACTTCGTCGAGGTTGTCAAGGATGTCACCGGCGGCCGTGGCGCCGACGTGGTGTACGACCCGGTCGGTGGAGATACCTACCAGCGNNCTCAACCACGCGCTGGTCAAGAACTACTCGATCGTCGGCCTGCACTGGGGCCTGTACACGACCAAGGATCCTGCCCTGGTACGTCTGTGTCACGACGAGCTGTCCAAGCTCGTCGCTGATGGGTTGGCCAAGCCTCTGGTCAGCGAGCGCCTCGCCCTGGCGGCGGTCGCGGACGGGTTGCAGCGCCTGGCCGAGGGGACCACGGTCGGCAGGGTGGCCTATGTCTCGTGATTGCTTGTCACTTGCAGCCCCGTCGCAGCCCGGCCTCGGCTACCTCTGGCAGGCAGATCCCGGTGGCTGCGCCGGGCAGTTTGAGGCACTCAGGGTGAGGTTGTCGATTGCGTGGCCGCGTTCCTCGCCTCGGCTCAGAACATTCCCTTCCGCGGTGATCCCGTTTCCTGAAGCCGCTGCTTATGAGGTGTCGGGAATTCGGAGGTTTGCCAGCAGCGTCCTTTCCGAGGCGGTTCCCTATTGAACGCCTCCGACATTGAACATGTGCGCGACATCCTGGAGTGCATCGAGGCGATCGATCGTGCCGAGGCGACCGTGCAGCGCTACGGAGGCGATCTCGATGTCGCGCGGGTAGCCCTTGACGCCGTCCAGTACCGCGTCGTCACGATCGCGGACGCGGTCGACTCATTGTCACTCGACTTGCGTGAGGACCACCCTGCCGTTTCCTGGTCCGACATGGCGCGCCTGCGCGACCTGATCGGGCCCACATACGACAATCTCGATCCGAACACCGTCTGCGCTTCCATCGGTGAGCCGGTCAGACAGTTGGGGTCCGCGTGCCGGGCGATCCTTGCGGAGTCTGTGCGGGTGGGCGAGGACGAGCCCTAGAAGGCGGCGCAGCTTTGGTGGCTGCAGGACGAAGCGCCCCGAGCCTTCCACGCCGAGCCGGCCATCGTCCGAATCGACGAGCAGACCGATATCTCTCGCTCGAGAGACCTTTGTGCCGATTCTGTATGTGATGCCATACGACAGCCTCGACGAGGCGATCGCACTCAACAACGATGTGCCACAGGGTCTCTCGTCCTGCATCTTCACCAACGACCAGGGTGAGGCTGAGCGTCTTGTCTCTGCCGAGGGCTCCGACTGCGGGATCAGCAACGTCAACATCGGAAACTCAGGCGCCGAGTTCGGCGGGGCATCCGTTGGGAGAAACAGGACGGCGGCGGTCGTGAGTCAGGCTCGGACGCCTGGAGGAGCTGCATGCGTCGGGCTACGAACACCGTCAACTCTTCCGGCGAGCTTCCACTGGGCCAAGGTGTCGATTTCTCGCTCTAGCTCCCGGGACAGGTCCTGGAATGGGGGGCGATCGATTCAGACGGGCCAGGGCTCTCGGCGCCAGGGCGCGTCCCAGAACATCCATTGGTGGCGCGAGGCCATAATGAACGCCTCGTGTATCTGCCTGACCGTTCCTGGATCCGCGTGTGCTGCAAGGCGATCGAGAATCTGCTGGGCGCGTTGCGTCGTCGCGGCCAACTCTGGGTCACGATGGGTCCTGATCCAGTCGGCGTCCGGGTGTCCTATGAGCTCGCCGATGCCCTTTTTGGAGGCAGCGACCCACATCCTCGTAGATCCAGAAGCAGGGCAGGATGCCCGCGGCCTGAACCTGGTGGCTGCTTGCGGTCGCCAGCGAGAACAGCTAAGACGTGTCGGCCGTGCATATGGGCGATCTGCTGCTGGCCCGCAAGTCGGCAACATGTGCGGCGTGCAGTTGGCGCTCTACGAGAACGGTCGCTGCGGAGCTGTTGGCCCAGAGCATCTGCTCGTCGGGCGCAGTGCTCTGGCTCGCTGCCGCTGCCAGGACCCGGCCGTCGTCGGCGAGATAGTGCGCATCTTGTGGCATGTAGCAGGTGAACCATTCGCGGGAAGTCTGCTGTCCTTCAGCGCTGTCAGGAAAGGTAGCTCGTCAATCGTCTTGTGAAGGGGCGCGCTTGACTCTCAGTCGTCCTGGGTGAACGAAATCAACTGCCCCAGATCTGGTGGAAGTGGTGAACTGGCCCGTGGCCGTGGCCGATCTGGAGACTGTCCGCTGCGACCAGCGCCGCCGTGAGCCAGCTCTTGGCATCGGAGGCCGCCTCGATCCAGGACTCTCGCTGGGGGCGCAGGGCTGCCAGGGCTGAGGACAGCGTGCACCCGGTCCCGTGGGTGTTGACGGTGTTGACCCTGGGCGCCTTCAACAACGCCTCAGCGTCCACGTCGAGCAGAAGGTCCACTGCTTGGGGACTGTCCCTGCGGTGGCCGCCCTTGATGAGCACGCGTTGAGCGCCCATCTCCTTTAGGCTCGCCGCCTGCAGGCGCATCTGGGCCACGGTAGTGGCGGGGCCGGTGTCGAGCAGGGCCGCCGCCTCAGCCAGGTTTGGTGTGATGAGCGAGACCAGAGGCATGAGCTCACGCACAGCCTGGACCGCATCGTCGTCTAACAGCCGATCGCCGCTGGTAGCGACCATTACCGGGTCGAGGACGACATGTTCATGGGGGTGGCGGCGCAGGAAGTCCCCGACGCCAGCAACGATGTCGGCGTTGGCCAGCATGCCGATCTTGATCGCGTCCAGACGGACATCGTCGACCAGGGTCTCGAGCTGGGCAGTGACGAAGTCTGTTGGTACGACGTGCACTCCGGAAACGCCACGGGTGTTCTGTGCGGTCAGAGCTGTGATGACAGCCGTGCCGTAGGCGCCCAGCGCCGAGAATGTCTTGAGGTCTGCCTGGATGCCGGCACCTCCTGACGGGTCGCTGCCGGCGATAGTCAGGGCCACTGGTGGTCGGCTCATCTGGATGCTCCGTTCCACGCGGCCCGCAGTTCGCTGGTGGCAGCTGCCACGTCGGGGCGCCCGCAGATGGCGCTGACCACTGCCGCGCCCGCGGCTCCGGCCTGGCGGACCTGGCTTAGGCGCTCGAGGTTGATGCCGCCGATCGCCACACACGGCCACGGGCTCGCTGAGGTGATCTGGCGAAGGCGTTCCACCCCACCCGGGGCGGCTGCGTCCAGCTTGGTGGCCGTCCCCCAGACGGGTCCGACCCCCAGGTAGTCCAGTGTTCGGTCAGCGTGTTCCCTGGCGGCCTTGACGTGGTCCAGGGTCTGAACCGAGAGCCCGAGTATTGCCGTGGCGCCCAGTAGTGCGCGGGCCTGCTCAACTTCGAGGTCGCCCTGTCCCACGTGCGCGCCCATGGCGCCGATGGCCTCAACCAGGTGGACACGGTCGTTCACGATCAGGGGCACCCCGGTGCCGTGCAGCACAGCCATGACCGAGCGGCCGAGCTTGACGAGTTCGTCGTCGGTGGCATCAGCGTCCCGTAGCTGCACGACGCTGACCCCCGCACCCACTGCCGTTGAAACTGTCGCGGCGAGGCCGAACTGGTGGCACATGGCCGAGTCGGTTACCAGGTAGAGGGAAAGATCCAGTAACGGTCGGGCGCCCATCTCAGCTGATACTTACCCGTTCGGCCAGGTCCGCAGGCCTGAGCAGGGACAGCTCGTCAAGCAACGAAACAGCAAAGCTGCCTGGTCCGCGACTGTGTCTGGCTGCTGCGTCGGCGGCCACAGTCAGGGTCGCGGTCGCGGCCGCGGCTGCGATCATGGCATCGGGCACTACCGCCGCGAAGGCGGCCATCAGAGCGCCGAGGGCACAACCGACTCCGGTCACGCGGGTGAGCCAAAGATGGCCGTTGGAGAGACGGACGACTTGGCTGCCGTCGGTGATGTGGTCGGTGGGACCGCTTACCGCGATCACCGAACGTTGCTTGTTCGCCAGGGCTTTGGCGACAGCAACTGCGGCCTCGGGAGAGTGGACCGAGTCGACCCCCCGGCCGCCATCGCCACCGGCCATGGCCAGTATCTCCGAGGCGTTGCCGCGGATGATGGTTGGCCGTGCTTCACGGAGCAGATGATGCGCCACGCTGGTGCGCCACCCCAGGGCTCCTGCGGCGACGGGGTCGAGCACCCAGGGGGTTCCTGAGCGGCTGGCGCCGGCGACGGCGAGGTGCATGGCGCGGACGGTTTCGTCATAGGGAGTGCCAAGGTTGATCAGCACGCCCCCGGCAATGGCGGCGAACTCGCGGGCCTCGCGGGGGTTGTCAACCATCGCGGGAGCTGCTCCGAGGGCGAGAAGGACATTGGCGGTCCACCCCGCCGCGACGGTATTGGTCAGGCACTGGACCAGCGGTGGCGCCTCGCGCAGAGCGCCCAGGGCATCGGCTAGGTCTTGGCGGGTCACGCTAGAAGTCACACTCATGGTGCCGACGTCCCTATCGCTAGTACGAGCTAGATCAGGTGCGACGGGTTTGCTCTCAGCCGCTGTGAGGTTTGTGTGCAGTGGCACCCCGCGTCTTGGGCGACTTTAGCCGACCGTCCTGACAGGACTCAAATGCGGTTGGGACTTCACCGAACCGAGTATCACCCCTGCGCGGGTGAACCGTATCGGCTCGGTGGCTGTTCGACCGGTCGACACAGGTCCTCGCTCACATGCTCCATCTCGTGCTCATGGCGGTGGTTCTGGTGCTTATGGACGGGGCGATCAAGGTCTTGTGAGAAGACGTAGGCTTTGACCTTGTACCCACTAGCCCCCTGAGCTGAAGGACGCAAGCCGTGCAGCGCAACATCCTCAGCGCCAAGCTCCACCGGGTGACTGTCACTCAGGCCGATCTGAACTATGTCGGCTCGGTGACGATCGACCGGACACTGTTGGAGGCTGCGCGGCTGCTGCCTGGTGAGCGGGTAGACGTCGTGGACGTCACCAACGGCAACAGGCTGACGACCTACGTGATCGAGGGCGAAGCCGGATCCGGGCAGATCTGCATCAACGGTGCTGCAGCCCACCTGATCAAGCCCGGCGACATCGTGATCATTATCGCCTACGCCCAGATGGACGAGGCCGAGGCAGTGGCGTTTGTGCCGCGCGTGGTCTTCGTTAACCACGACAACCACATTGTTGACATTGGCGGCGATCCCGCGCTGGTTCCGGACGGGTTCGACCTGACAGTATCGGGCAAACCTCGAGGCTGACCACGAATATCTGTCCCAATTACTTTCCGGGCACATATTCCGGTGACTTCCTTTGGGGTTCGGTGTGCTCAACGTCATCTGCGGGCTGTGGCAAGCCAGCAGTCCGCGAGTCCCTGGGACTAGGCCCGGCATCTGAGCAAGGAACGAATTTCGGTGGGCGCGAAGTCAGTCCAGCTGTATGCCGGCGGGGTCTTGGCCTGCGCGAGGAGCAGCTCCACGAAGGCGGGACTCGCACCTAACGGCTGGGCAACAGGCAGGCCCGCGCAGGCAGCGATCACCGAATCGGACAGCCTGCCAGATGCCACAAAGAGCGAGGCGACCGCAGGTTTGCGAACTCGTTTATCTGACAACGCTTCCAGCGCCTGCGTCGGTGAAGGAGTGCTGGCGGACGCGAAGGCAAGTTCCACCGGTACGCCCTGTGAACGCTCCAGGTCCCGGGCGAGGCCCTCGAGGCACAGGCGTGCTTTCTTCGAGCTCGACCCTGCCGATGCCAGGACCAGCCCGTCGACGTAACCGTCGGCCCCGGCCTGGAGCAGGCTGTCCGCCAGTGCCATGAGTAGAAGCTCTCGCCGCTCACCCTGGCCGGCCACCAGAGGCGGCGCCACGGTGACGTGCATCCGGTTGCTGACTGCGCTGAGCTCGACGGCCAGCGGAACGTCGTGGGTCAGGTGGTAACCCGGTGTGAACAGCAGCGGCACGATCCGGACTGCGCGGAAGCCGTCATCTGCCAGACGCCGGAGCGCGACATCGGGGGTGGGCGCCGTGAAGCCTAGATGGGTGGCGTACACCTCGCAGTCCGTGCGTTCGGCGACGGCGGCCACAAGCCCGGCCACGGTGTGGGCCGCCCGAGGGTCTCGGCTGCCGTGGGACAGGAGCAGGACTGCGTCGGTGGAGGCCATGGGGACGCGCTCTTAGATGTCCCACTCGTCGGCGTGCTCGCCATCGCCGGCCAAGGGGTCGCCGACCATGCCTGCGGCCAGGGTCTGCCCGCTCTGCGCGTCGATCAGAAGGAACGCACCGGTGCGACGGTGCTGGGCATACGGCTCGGCCGCTATCGGCTCTGCGGTGCGGATCCGCAGACGTCCGATGTCGTTCAGGCCCAGGTCGTGGGCTGGCACGATCTGGACGGCATCGAGATCCAGGACCCCGTCGACAGCGCTGATGATGGCCCGGGTGGTGCGGGTGGTGTGTTTGAGCAGTACTCGGTTGTGCTTGCTCAAGGGTTCGTCCGAGAGCCAGCAGACGGTGGCGACCAGGTCCTGGGTTGGCTCGGGGGCCGAGGATGCGGCTGCGATGAGATCACCACGGGCTACGTCGATCTCATCGCTGAGGCGTAGGACCACCGAGCGTGGTGCGAAGGCCACGGTCAGCTCGCTGTCGGCGGTGTCGATACCGGCGATCGTGGTGAGGTGACCGCCGGGCAAGACGATGACCTCGTCCCCGACCCTCACGACTCCCGAGGCGATCTGACCGGCGTACCCGCGGTATTCGCGGTGAGCCGCGTCGCGCGCTGCCTCCTGTGGCCGGATGGTGAGCTGGACGGGGAAGCGGAACTCCTCGTGGTCTGGGTCGTCTGCAACCGGCAGGGTTTCGATGATCTCCAGAAGGGTCGGGCCGGTGTACCAGTCGGTGCGTGAGGAACGGTCCACCACGTTGTCCCCCTCCAGTGCCGATACCGGGACGGTGCGCAGGTCGGGAAGTCCCAGGTCGGTGGCAACCGTTGCCAGGTCAGCGGCGACCCGCAGGTAACTCTGTTCGTCGAATTGAACCAGGTCGATCTTGTTCACGGCCACGATCACATGCGGAACGCGAAGGAGCGCGGCCACCGCCAGGTGTCGACGGGTCTGCACCAGGACGCCCTTGCGTGCGTCCACCAGCAGGACCACCGCATCAGCGGTGGAGGCTCCGGTTACCGTGTTGCGTGTGTACTGCACATGCCCGGGGCAGTCAGCCAAGATGAACGAGCGGTCGGCCGTAGCGAAGTACCGGTAGGCCACATCGATGGTGATGCCCTGCTCTCGTTCGGCGCGAAGGCCGTCGGTCAGCAGCGCGAGATCGGCGCGAGCCAGACCGCGGTCGCGTGAGACGCGCTCGAGGGCATCGAGCTGATCTGCCAGGACCGACTTTGAGTCGTGCAACAGTCGCCCGACCAGGGTCGACTTACCGTCATCGACTGAGCCAGCGGTCGCCAGTCGCAGGAGCGTGGGGGCCTTGTGGTCGCTGGCCGTGGTGAAGGTCATTAGAAATACCCCTCCTTCTTTCGGTCTTCCATTGCAGCTTCGGAAAGTCGGTCGTCGGCGCGGGTCGCACCCCGTTCGGTTAGCCGGGTGGCAGCAACCTCGACGACAACTTCCTGGACGGTCAGGGCATCGGACTCAACACAGCCGGTGCAGGACATGTCGCCAACGGTCCGGTAGCGGACCTGCTTGGTGACAACCCTTTCGGTCTCCCGTGGCTGCGAGAACGGGCCGACCGCCAGGAGCATCCCGTCGCGTTCGAAGACCTCTCGCTCATGGGCGTAATAGAGGCCGGGCAGCTCGATGTCCTCCCTGGCGATGTAGCGCCAGACATCGAGCTCGGTCCAGTTGGACAGCGGAAACACCCGGACATGCTCGCCCGGGCGGTGCCTTCCGTTGTACAGGTTCCACAGCTCAGGACGCTGGTTGCGCGGGTCCCAGGCGCCGAACTCGTCGCGCAGGCTGAAGATGCGTTCTTTGGCCCTGGCCTTCTCCTCATCGCGACGTCCGCCGCCGAATACCGAGTCGAACCGGTGCTCTGCGATGGCATCGAGCAACGGCTGGGTCTGAAGTGGGTTGCGGGTGCCGTCGGTTCGTTCGGCCAGGCGGCCATCGTCGATGTAGTCCTGCACCGTGGCGACTTCCAGACGCACTCTCTTGTCTGCGACAGCGCGATCGCGATAATCGAGTACTTCGGGGAAGTTGTGGCCGGTGTCCACGTGCAACAGCGGGAACGGAACCGGCCCGGGCCAGAAGGCCTTCGCCGCCACGTGCAGCATGACCACGGAGTCCTTGCCGCCGGAGAAGAGCAGCACCGGCCGTTCGAACTCTGCGACAACCTCACGAAAGATGTGAATCGACTCGGACTCGAGGGTGTCCAGGTGGTCCAGGGTCAGAGGATCCTGGACCTGTTGAGGGGCCTCGACCGTCTCAGCGCTCGTGCTCATTGGTGTATCCCGCATTCGGTCTTGTCGTTGCCGGACCAGCGTCCGGCCCTTGGGTCCTCGCCGACGGCGACTTTGCGTGTGCAAGGAGCACATCCGATCGATGGATATCCCTGTGCGACCAGGGGATTGCGCGCAAGGTGGTGCTCAACCTGATAGGCCTCGACGTCGTCGTCGGACCACGCAGCCAGGGGGTTGATCTTGACCAGATCGTGCTTGCTGTCCCACGAGACGATCGGTGTGTTGGCCCGGGTGGGCGCCTCGATCCTGCGCACTCCGGTGACCCAGGCGGCTCGGCCTTGTAAAGATCGTGCCAGCGGGTCCACTTTGCGCAGGAAGCAGCAGAGGTTTGGATCACGGTCGTGTAGTTTCTCGCCGTACTGCGAGTCCTGTTCGGCAACGCTCTGGACAGGCAGTGCCTCGATCACGGTGATCGCCAGATCCCGGATGGCTACGTCGCGGGTCTGTAGCGTCTCTTCGAAGTGGTACCCCGTCTGCAAGAAGAGGACCTCCACACCAGGGACCAGCTGGGCGAAGAGATGCGGCAGTATGACGTCCTGCATCGAGGCGGCGACGATGACGTCGTTGCCGAACGTGCGCGCTGTCCAGGCGGCTATCTCTTCGGCGGACCTTCCCTCCAGAGAGACCGAGACCGCCGNNGGTGAGATTGGCGGGGGCGCTCGTCATATCAACAGGTCCTCATCGGCACGCAGGGCCCACGTCGCGAAACGTTCGCCAGGCTCGCGGTCGCCCACAAAGTTGCGCACCACACGTTCCACGTACACCGGCAGATTGGCTTCGGTGGTTTTGAGGCCGCGAACCTTGCGGCCGAAGCCGGCATCTAGGCCGAGCGTTCCGCCGAGGTGAACCTGGAAGCCTCCGACCTGGTTGCCGGCCTCGTCGGTGACCAGCTGGCCCTTGAGCCCGATGTCAGCGACCTGGATGCGCGCGCATGAGTTCGGGCAGCCGTTGACGTTGATCGTCAGCGGCACGTCGATCGCCTCGATGATGTCCGCGAGCCTCTCCTCGAGGGTGGCCACCGTCTTGGCTGCAAGGCCCTTGGTCTCCACGATGGCCAGCTTGCAGTACTCGATGCCGGTGCAGGCCATGGTGTGACGACGAAACAGGGAGGGGCGGGCCTGCAGGCCGATCCCCGCCAGGGCCTCGACTAGCGGTTCCACTTGCAATGGCTCAACGTCCAGCACCAGGAGCTTCTGGTGCGGGGTCAGCCGGACCCGTGAGGAACCATAGGATTCCGCCAGATCGGCTAGTGCCAGCAGCGTTGTGCCGGACAAGCGGCCGACCAGAGGCGCTGCTCCGATGAAGAACTTACCGTCCTTCTGCTCGTGGACCCCGATGTGGTCGCCCCGCTCGCTAGAGGGGGTTGGAGCCGGACCATCCGGCAGGGCGTGGTCCAGGTACTCCTGCTCCAGGACCTGCCTGAACTTCTTGACCCCCCAGTCGGCCAACAGGAACTTCATTCGGGCCTTGCTCCGCAGCCGGCGGTAGCCATAGTCGCGAAAGAGGGAGGCCACCCCGGCCCAGACGTCGGGCACCTCACCCTCGGCGACGAAGACGCCGAGGCGCTCGGCCAGGCGGGGGTTGGTGGACAGACCGCCTCCGACCCACAGGTCGAAGCCCGGGCCCAGTTCGGGGTGCTCAACACCCACGAACGAGATGTCGTTGATCTCGTGTACGACATCGTTGGTGAGCATGCCAGTCAGTGCTGTCTTGAACTTGCGGGGCAGGTTGGAGAAGTCGGGGTTGCCGATGAAGCGGGCCTTGATCGCCTCGATCGCCCAGGTCGGGTCAATCAGCTCATCCTTGGAGATACCCGCGACAGGGGAGCCCAGGACCACACGAGGGCAGTCTCCGCAGGCCTCTGTGGTCCACAGCCCGACCGCCTCCAGCCGCGACCAGATCTGTGGCGCATCTTCGATGCGCACCCAGTGAAGCTGGATGTTCTGCCGGTCGGTCAGGTCCGCGCTATCGCGCGCGAGGTCGCGTGAGATCTCCCCGATGACACGTAGTTGATCGGTGGTCAGTGCCCCGCCGTCGATGCGGACGCGGAGCATGAAGTACTTGTCCTCGAGCTCGTGCGGCTCCAGAGTGGCGGTCCTGCCACCGTCAATTCCCGGCTTGCGCTGGGTGTACAGACCCCACCAGCGTAAACGGCCCTGCAGGTCTTCGTCGGGGATCGAGTCGAAGCCCTGCTTGGCGTAGATCTGCTCAACCCGGGCTCGCACGTTGAGCGCGTCGTCCTCCAGCTTGAACTTCTCGTTGGGGTTCATGGGTTCTAGCTCGCCGAAGGCCCACTGACCCTGCCCACCCTGGTCACTCTGGGTCACTGGCGTGCGTCCGGCAGTCGTTGTCATAACTGGAAGTTTGACATATCCAAACGCATGCTAATGAATCAGTACCAAGATCCGGGACTTGTGAGTTCGGCGCTCATGCGCATGGATGTCCGCAGCGGTGCGCACGGGACGACTCCAGCATCCGAGACATAACGATGAGTTATTTGACCAGTAACAGCAGACTATAGAAGACTCCGGCCCTTACCTGCCAATGGCGAACGTCGAAAAGGCGCGAGCTACCGCGACCAGTGGTCGCGCGGAGAATCTGGAGTCCTGATGTCACGAACTCTTGCTCGCGTTGCACTTGTAGTCGGCGCCCTCGTCGCCACGCTGGGGATGTCGGGCTGTGGCGGGGACACCCAGGCCGCAAGTGCTGCGCCGCTCGTAGTGCGCGTGGGCTACTTTCCCAACGTCACCCACGCCACGGGCATCGTCGCGGACAAGGAGGGGTTCTTCGCCAAGTACCTCGGGAAGACCAAGCTGGTGGTCTCGACGTTCAACGCGGGCCCCGACGCCATCGAAGCGCTGAAGTCCGGTGCGCTGGACGCCACCTATGTCGGTCCGGGTCCGGCCACCACGGCTTTCATCAACTCAGGCGGTCAGGCTCTGACTGTCGTGGCCGGAGCCGCCACCGGAGGCACCTCGCTGGTCGTCGATCCTTCGATCAAGAGCGCCACTGATCTGCGGGGCAAGAAAGTCAGCACGCCCCAGCTCGGCAATACCCAGGACATCGCTTTGCGCTATTGGCTCAAGCAGAAAGGCCTCAAGACCGACCTGCAGGGCGGTGGCGACGTCAGTGTCTTCCCGCAGGCCAACGCCCAGATCGTCAGCGCATTCAAACAGAAGCTGATTGCCGGCGCCTGGGTGCCTGAGCCATATGCCACCCAGCTTGTTCAGGCAGGCGGAAAGGTCCTGGTGGACGAACGCGACCTATGGCCGGCCAAGAAGTTCGCCATCACTGTTCTCGCAGTACGCACCGACTTCCTCAAAGCGCATCCGCAGACCGTCACAGCGCTTCTTTCGGGCGATCTGGATGCTTCGGACTTCATCGCCAAGGCCCCGGCTAAGTCCCAGAAGGACGTCGGCGACGTGATCGCCAAGATTTCGGGTAAACCAGTCAAAGCCGCGGTGACCGCGACCGCATGGAAACAGCTCGCGTTCACTGTCGACCCGGTGGCCTCCTCGTTGCTCACGGGGGCACAGCACGCCTACCAGGTCGGAGTGCTCAAGAACGAGCCCAAGCTTGACGGGTTGGTCAACCTCGCGCTGCTCAACCAGCTGCTTAAGGAACGCGGAAGGCCAGTGATAACCCCATGACGATCTCAACGGTCTCAGGCAGGGCAGCTTTGCCAGATGTGCAGTCCGTGCGGCCATGCTCAAGCGGCCCATCGGCGATAGACCTGCGGGGCGTGAGTAAGCGATATGCCGGTCAGAACGGGATCCTGGCCCTGGACAACATCGCTCTGACGGTTCGAGCTGGCGAGTTCCTGACTTTGGTGGGGGCCTCAGGTTGCGGCAAGTCCACCTTGCTCAACCTGGTCAGCGGACTGGACCAGCCCACGTCGGGGACGGTTGAGGTGGACGGTCAGGCTGCCTTCATGTTTCAGGAGCACGCCCTGTTTCCATGGTTGTCGGCCCTGGATAACGTGGCAACACCGTTGCGACTGAGGGGAGTTGGCAAGAACGACCGCCACGCGCAGGCCCGGGAGTACCTTGCGGCCGTTCACCTGGCCGACTTCGCCGACCGCCGTCCCCACGAGTTGTCCGGCGGCATGAAACAACGGGTGGCCATCGCCCGCACCCTCGCGACCCACGCGCCCATACTGCTCATGGACGAGCCGTTCGGCGCACTCGACGCCATGACTCGCGATCTGCTGCATGATGAGCTTGAGGCGATCTGGCGAGAGCGCAACCTGACCGTTCTGTTTGTCACGCACAACGTGCGTGAGGCGGTTCGCCTGGGGGATCGTGTTGTGCTGCTATCCAGCCGCCCGGGTCGGGTTGTCCAGGAGTATGACGTCGCGATCGACCGTCCCCGCCGCGTCGAGGATCCTGGCGTCGCGGCTCTGGCGGGGGAGATCACCGCAGCCCTGCGTCATGAGGTGGCCCGCCATGGCGCTTGAGGTCGTCGATCACCGTGAGAGTGACCGCAAGGCTCTGCGGGAGAGCGAGATCCGTGGACACGACGCCCTCGATCTTTCATCCACCCCTCGGCTGGCCCACTCCGTGTGGCGGGCAGCCTGGCCCAAGCTGGCAGCCCTGGCCATATCGTTGGGCCTCTGGCAGTTGGTGGCCATCAGTGGCTGGAGGCCGAGCTACGTTCTGCCCGGCCCCGTGCCGGTCTTCGCCGATCTCGGCAGCCAACTTGTCACGGGGGAATTATGGGGCGCCGTCGCCGTCACGATGACCCGCGGAGTCGTGGGGTTCTTCATAGCTGCCGCACTGGGGCTGGTGCTTGGGGTTCTGGTCGCACGGTCACGGATCCTGCGTGCTGCCATAGGGTCCCTAATCACGGGCCTGCAGACCATGCCCTCCATTGCGTGGTTCCCTCTGGCGATCCTGCTGTTCCAGCTGTCCGAACAAGCCATCTTGTTCGTCATCCTGATTGGCGCTGTGCCTTCGATCGCCAACGGTGTCATCAGCGGTGTCGACTACGTCCCTGCCCTGCTCGTGCGGGCCGGGCGCAACGTCGGAGCAAGCGGTTTGTCGCTGTATCGGCACGTTGTATTGCCGGCTGCCCTGCCCAGCATCGTGACGGGCCTCAAACAGGGGTGGGCATTTGCCTGGCGTTCACTGCTCGCCGGGGAGCTGATGGTCTCTATCGCCAACAGGCCTAGCCTTGGTCAGTTCCTGAACCAGAGCCGCGAGTTGAGCGACACGTCCTACATGATTGCTCTGATGATCGTCATCCTGACGATTGGCATCGGGGTTGACGCAGTCTTCTCCACCTTCGAGCGCGGCATTCGCCACCGTCGCGGTGTGGTCGCAGGCCAAACGCAAAAGGGCATCTGAGGTGTCCGCTCTTGCAGAAGCGGAACTGTCGGCCCTGGGTCCCTTGTTGACATGCGCAGGCGGCGAGACCAGGGGTCAGGGGCGGTGAGGTCCAGGCCGCGGTAGATTGCCATGTTCGACTCAGCCTGCATCGCGAACAAGGAATGAGCATGTCACCACCACCGGAACCTTTACTGCCGTTGGGGTTGCGTCTGTGCGGTCGCCGGGTGGTGGTCGTTGGCGGGGGGCCCGTGGCCCTTCGTCGAGTCGGTGCCCTGATGGCTGCCCAAGCCAGCGTCACTGTCGTTTCACCCACCATAGTGGCTGCGCTGGAGGACCTTGCCCAACGTCATCTGATCGACTGGCTGGCGCGGCCCTACGAGCCGGGTGACCTGCACCATGCCTGGCTCGCCATGGCCTGTACAGCCGACGCCGCAGTCAATGCCAGGGTGCTTACTGAGGCAGAGGAGGCGCGAATCTTCTGTCTGCGCGTCGATGACGCGTCACATGCCTCAGCCTGGATGCCTGCCACGGGCCGTAGTGGGCGGGTTACGGTCAGCGTGCATGCTGACCGCGATCCACAGATAGCGGTGGCCTTGTGTGGTGCGGCTCTCGAGGCGGTAGAGACGGCCTTGCGACAGCACCCGCAACGAGATGACCGACACCGAGCCCAGGCCGCCAGTTCCGGCCGCGTGATCCTGGTCGGCGGCGGCCCAGGCGATCCGGAACTGCTGACAGTCAAGGGAAATCGGGCTCTGGGCGAGGCTGATGTCGTCGTTGTCGACCGTCTGGCGCCATTGACCCTTCTGGACGGACTGCGTGAGGGCGTCGAGATTATCGACGTCTCGAAGATCCCGCACGGGCGGTTTACACCCCAGGAAGAGATCAACGAAATCCTGGTCAGCCGGGCACGTAAAGGCCGCGTCGTCGTCCGGCTCAAGGGCGGGGACTCGTTCGTCTTCGGGCGCGGAATGGAAGAGGTTCTCGCATGCAAGGAGGCCGGCGTTCCTGTCGAGGTCATACCTGGAGTGACGTCCGCCATCGCGGTTCCGGCACTGGCTGGCATCCCGCTGACTCATCGCGGCCTGTCGCAGGGCTTCACTGTGGTCTCTGGTCACGCGGCCCCTGACGACCCGCGCAGCACTCTGGACTGGGAGTCGCTGGCTCGTGGCGGAACGACGCTCGTCGTCCTCATGGGGGTAGAAAACTTGCCATTGATTGTTGGAGCGCTGCTGGAGGCGGGTCGAGACGCTAACACGCCGCTGGCTTGCGTCATGGACGGCGCTCTGCCGAGCCAGCAGGTCGTCCTGACAACGCTGGCTGCAGTCTCCAGCTCTGGTGCGCCGCTGGAGTTGCGCTCTCCCGCGGTGGTGGTCATCGGGGCTGTTGGCGCCTTCGCCGAAGTGTAGAGGCTGCCTAGGTCGATGGGATGTCACCGGTGCTCTTTCGGGTGAGCGTCCCGGTGATGGTGGCCGCCGGGCTGGACTCTGTTGGCAGCCCTGATCTGATCTGATCTGGTAGACCCAGATGCGATGGCGCAGATCAAGCCTGTTTCCATCAGGGCGGCCATCGGCGCGCAATAGCAAGGGATCGCCTAAGCATCTTCGATGCCCCGGCAACAGGTTGCGCACCTGGTGCTCAAGACGCGGCGCTCCAGGGCCCTGCTCGGAGGGTCGGCCCCCCGTCAGTCAGCCCACCTCGTGGCTACCTCGGCCCACCGACCTAGGTCGACGGTAGGGGTCCAGGTCCGAGCCCCAGTTGAGCGTGAAGTGCACCCATGCACCTCTGGGTCACCACAGTCAGCCCCGCTTCGGCAGCCAGATGGGCGGCTTCATCGGTGTGGGTGCCAGGCTGGAACCACAAGACGCCAACCCCTTGGGCGATCGCTTCCCGGGCCACGACCTCAGCCTCCGCCGGAGGGCGGAATACGTCGACCACATCCACGCGCACATCGACGTCGCTCAGTGCCGTGTACACGCGCTCGCCAAGAATCTTGCCACCTCGCGGGTTCACCGGGACAATCCGGTACCCCTGCGACTGCAGGTAGCTCGGGATCGAGTTCGACGTCTTTGCCTCATCGGCTGACGCCCCCACCACCGCGATCGTTTGTGTGCGCTTGTAGATCTGTACGAGCTCCTGCGTTGAAAGATGTCGCAACTTGTCCACCGCCTGACCTCCTGTGACATTGCGTGTTCGCTAGAGGAAACGACTCCGACTCGGATGTCTTCCCCCTGCGGGGGGGGGTAATGCTGAATGGCCCAGGATCGCTGAGCCGTTCATGCGAACAGGGCATGATCTGAGATCGAGAGGTTCACCTAGCCGGTTGCGCCGTTCAGCGCAGAGGTTTCAGCTAGCGTGAGTCTGTTGGCGAATGTCAGGCGACCGCCAAATCTCGCTGCAAGACTAGGCGCCATTTCCAGCGTGACGGACTCGACATAGCCGCAGGCGGTTTCGAAGCTCGCCGGGTCGAGGGCTTCGGCCAGCACGTCAGTCTCGATCAAGATCTGCTGCCCGACGTGCAAGGCCCGGGCGAACTGGATGTCGGCGTTGAGGATATTGAGCTCTGTCAGCAGTTCAGGGCTCACGTCAACATCGGCCACGGCCACGGAAAACACCTGGACAACTGCCCTGTCATGCCCGATCACCCGCACGAAATAGAGACAGTTCCGGAACCAAACCCGGTAGTCACCTTCATGGTCAGCTGCGACCCGGTCGCTGCCGACAAACCTCTTCAAGAGTGACTCGACGTACGCGCTGGCCTGATCTGCTCTCATGGGCTTTCCGATCTGGTGTGACGCCCATTTGTTGGGACATCCCGGCAAGGAAAGACTATGGCTGTTATTCCGCTTTGTCCGTTCGAACAGGAGCGGCCGGTTTACTCGACATGGCGCGGCATCGCCGCGACAACTGATCAGCTGCTAGGAGGCTCCCATGGGTGAAGGTCGAGAGCTGGGAGCTGACGTGTGCAGCAGGGGGTGGGTCGGAGTCGCCATAGAAGCAGGCGCCACCGATGTGTACTTCGGTCGCACCATCCGCGAGCTCCTGGTTGTCGCTCAGGCTGACGCCGAGATTGACGTGGTGGCTATAGATATCCCCATCGGACTGCCAGACAACAGCCACCGCCAGGCGGATGAACTGGCTCGACAGGCGGCCGGGCCCCGATGGCAGTCCGTGTTCATGACCCCGGTTCGTGCCGCTCTCCTGGCTGACGACCACCTCAGCGCCGTGGTCGTTAACCGGCGGCTGGCCGGAAGGGGAGTCTCCCGCCAGGCGTATGGGCTAAGGACCAAGATCTTCGAAGTCGACGCCTGGATCCAAGAACGCAGTCACCCCGTGATCGAGGCGCACCCCGAGGTCTGTTTTGCGGCCATGGCACGCAGCCCCCTGCTCACGCGTAAGAAGACCTGGGCGGGAGCTGAGCAGCGACGACGACTACTTGATGGCGCCGGTATCCGACTGGGCAGAGAGCTCGGCCTTGCGGGGGAGATGGCTGGGGTCGATGACATCCTGGACGCGGCAGCGGCGGCCTGGACCGCGCAACGTTACGCCAAGGGTCAGGCCAGGTCCATGCCCGAGACCCCGGAGATCTTCAGCGACGGAATCCGGTGCGCTATCTGGGCATAGCGCCAGATCAAAACGCCCAGCCGTGCGCTTCCCGCTGTCCTGGGTATGGTCTTTTCCCGCGGGACTTCGGACCCTTTGGTGCTGCCACCTGGTGAGACACGACTAAGAGTCGTACAGGATTGAAGTGCTGGCTCACGACGAAACCATGACCGGACCGGTTCGATCGCCTGGTCGTGGACGCCGTCTCGGTGCCGGAACTGAGCGGTATGGTTGGGTGCGGACCCATGATCGAGGTCGGAGGCAGCAGACATGACGTCAGAGCCCTCACCGTTCGGGGAAGTCGACCCGGCAACTACCCCGCCGCAGAGGCCGGTCGCTGGCGCGCCCGATGCAAGTACACCGTCGCACAGTGCGGATGCTGGCACCTCGCCTGAGCCAACAGGTGCCGTCGAACCTCCTAAGAGCAAGGGCCCGGATGTGTCATCACCGGGTGCACCGGTGACCACCCGCGCGGCCGCCGCCTGGTTCGCAACAGCGATTGCGCTGGTGCTCCTGGTGCTGCTCATCATCTTGATCCTGCAGAACCAGAACGTCGTCGAGGTGCACTACCTCGGTTTCACCGGATCAATCCCGCTTGGTACCGCACTGCTCATCGCAGCGGTCGCCGGCGCGGCTGTAGTGGCGATCGTGGGCGTCATTCGGCTCACGCAGCTGCGCTTCACCGCCCGTCGGGCACGTCGTCACGAAGGCGAGCCCCAGAACAAGGACCCTGACCGACATCGGACCGGACGCCGATAAGAGCGTCCAGCGCGAGTCAGATGGCTTCTGCGATGCACGCGCCCTTCAGACCCGGGCCTGGAGTTGCGCATTCGGTTGCCAGTCGAGGGGCGCCTGGCCATCATTGAGAACATCAATGTCGATCATGACGACTCCATCGGCGATGGTGACTGCGAGTACTCACGCGACGCAATAGCGGTCTTGCCCGCTCTTTACCTTGAATCGGACGTACTGCATGTCGGGCGTTTTCTCTTGGTCTCGTCCTTGCAATCGAGACGGTGCTGATGACCGCAAGAGCCTCGTCGCCGAGTTTGCCTGAAGTGCGCATGGTTTGAGTGGAGTGTAAACTTTTGGGTGTTCCGTCGCTCGAGAGTTTGGTTCGCGACGGCTTCTGCTCGAGCTACTTTCGATCCTTGGTGGCCCGTGTCCTCCAGTCCAGGACCACCGAATCGAGTTTGACATCGTTCAGCAGTTGACCAATTCGCATAACCTTCCCTCAGTTTTCGACCGTAATGTCGCCATGCTCCCCACCCGCTTTGCGCCAAACATGCTGCCAGAGCGCCAGCAGGAGGCAGCCGGCGCTCTGGCTACCTGTCGGCCGGTACCACGGGTCAGGCGACGCACGATCTCTCAGGTGACGATCCTTGAGGTTGCAGGCCGCCTTAATGATGTGCAAGAAGATCTGGACCTTGCGATCCAGCTGGCTTTGGCCGAAGGTCCGCTCGGTGTGGTTTGTGACCTGACCCGGGCGCTCGAGAGTGCCGAGCCGGGCGCGGTTGGCGTGCTCGCGACCGCAGGGCGGCACGTCCGCGACTGGCCGGGGATCCCCGTTGCTGTGGCCTGCCCGGACCCTCGGGTTCGCGAGATGCTGAGCGTCCATCCCCTGGGCGGGCACCTGATGGTGCGTGCGTCATTGTTGACCGCGATTACCTCAGTGCTGGCAACCCCCACCGTGGCCGTTCGGCGACTCCGGCTCGCGGCGCACCCGACCGCCCCACGCGCGTCGCAGGACTTCGTCACTGCCACCCTGCAGGAATGGCTGGTGGGCTCGGCCGCTCCCTTCGCAAGCCGGGTGGTCAGCGAGCTTGTCGCAAGCTCAAGTATGGGTGCCGGCACCGAGATTGATGTGAGTGTCGCCTGGGACCGTGGGGCACTGCGACTGACGGTTCGAGATCATGGTCCCGCCTTGCCAGGTCAGCTGCCTTCAGGCCTTGACCTGCACGGTCGGACGCTTACCGTCGTTGCCGGCCTCTCACGTGCCTTCGGGGTTATGCCCACCGACGACGGCGGCAAACTCGCCTGGGCCGTGCTCGAGGCTCCCCGGCGGAACTCAATTCAGGTCCGGAACAACGCGCACCTGTCACAAACTGACGCGACCGCGCCGTCCCGTTCGACCGCCGTGGTGCGCCGGTTGCCGAGCACCCGTTGGTGGCGCTCCCGCCCGAGCGCGCCGATGTTGGCTCCCATCGTGCTCGCGCCGCGGCACCCGTATTCGACCCATGGGGCTTCGGCGCCGATTCCCGGAAATGACGCGTGCTGATGGGGCTGCGACTTGTTTGACTTTGACCTCGCCGCGCGGCCGCCTGGCGTAGCCACATCCGCTAGTTTCGACACTTCTCAGTTTCTTATGCGGCGCCGGCGTTCTCGATGCCAGGCTGGCGGGGTCGGGCCAATGACGAAGGCTCGCTTCGTCGTCCATCCGGTTACCGCCCTTGTGGCTTGCGATGCCAGAGGTCGTGGCGGTCATGGATGTCGCATCTGCGCGCCGGCCGGGCCAGTGCTGGTCGAGGAGTTCGGGGTCCAGCAACGGGAACCGGCGCCACGGCTGGACCAGCCGCACGTGGTTGACGAACACATCATCGCCGTTAACAGCTGAGCATTCCCGGAGCTGGTCAATAGAGGTCAGGTAGCGCTTCGGCATATCGTCAGGTCCCACGCCGTGTTGATCAGCTGTGCCCGGCACAGGGCAGCTGCAGCAGCCCGGCATACACGCGCATCGCGTTCCCACCCAAGGCGGCGGCCGCGACATCGGCGCCCTGAGGCCGGATCGGGGATGTGGCTACAGGTTCAGGTTCTGCAGTCGGACCTGACCGCGAGCCACGACCCGATCCTGCTCGTCGGTGGTCTCCACCAGCCAGACCTGCTGGGATCTGCCGCGGTGCAGTGGGTGTGCCCGTGACCTGAGCTCGCCGGCGGTGGAGGCGTGGTAGAAGTCGGTGCTGTTTGAGACACCGACCACTCTGCCCCGTTCACCGAGCCAGAGTGCAGCCCCGAGGCTGGCGAGGGTCTCCACGACGCTGCAGTGCACGCCGCCGTGCAGGATGCCGAACGGTTGGTGCATCTCCGGACGCACAGTCCAGTGGGCCGTCACCTCGTCCACGTCGGCGCTGTCGAGCACCAGGCCAAGGCTCTTGGCGAACGGCCCCAGATAGCTGCTCTCGTCCACAGTCTTGGTGCTCCCTTTTGGATGGCGTCGACCTTCTTGGGCGACGGCGCGTCGTCCCTATTATGGCCATCTCAGTGGGACAGTGTTCACGAAGGCCCGTCACAGGTCCGGTCACGACGCAGCAGGCTCTGCCGGCCGAGTTGTCGATGACGACCTGGGCCACTGAGATGAAGTCTTATCAGAGCCGGGGAGCCTAAGAGGCGGCACTAGGCTGAGCCCATGCCGTCCGACGCCCGCGGGGACTACCCACAGCACTGGGATGCGGACGTCGTTCTGCGCGATGGCGGGACCGCCCACTTGAGGCCTGTCACCCCGCAGGACGCCGAGGCCTTGCAACGAATGCACGTTGCGCAGTCGCCAGAATCTACCTTTTTACGCTTCTTCTCGCCCATGCCTCGACTGACCGAGACGCTTCTGGAACAGTTCACCGTCGTCGACCACACCAACCAGGTAGCGATCGTGGCCCTGATTGGCGGCGAGATCGTCGGTGTGGCGAGATACGATCGGATCGATCAGAGGCAAGCCGACGTCGCCTTTAACGTCTCAGACGCCCATCAGGGCAGGGGAATCGGATCGGTCCTGCTGGAGCACCTTGCGGCTGCGGCGCGTGAGCGGGGTATCTCCCGGTTCGTCGCAGACGTCCTTCCGCAGAACGCCAAGATGGTCGCGGTGTTCCGTGAAGCGGGTTATGCAGTGAGCGACCGTTTCGACCGCGGAGTGATCGAGCTGGCCTTCGACCTTGACCCCACCGACCGTTCTTTGGCGGTGATGGAGGCCCGTGAACACCGATCGGAGGCCGCCAGTCTGAGTGCGCTTCTGCAGCCGAGCTCGATCGTTGTCATCGGTGCAAGCCGCGACCCGGAGTCGATCGGCGCAAGGGTGCTCCAGCACATCATCGAAGCTGGCTTCACCGGCTCGGTGTACGCAGTAAACCCGGCCGCCTCCCAGGTTGGTGGGGTGCGCTGCTACGCCGACATCAGCCAGGTGCCCGGCCCGGTGGACGTGGCCCTGGTGGTGGTCCCAGCCGCCGCGGTGCTGGATGCGGTGCAGCACTGCCGTCAGGCCGGCGTCAGGGGGCTTATCGTGCTGTCGGAGGGCTTCGCCGAGCTGGATGCCGAAGGAGTCGAGCGCCAGCGTGAGCTCGTACGGGTCGCCCGCGCCAACGGTATGCGCCTCATCGGCCCCAACTCGATGGGCGTACTCAACACCAACCCACAGATACGCCTCAACGCCTCCTTGGCCCGGCAGCTCCCTCCTGCCGGAGGCCTGGGCCTTTTCAGCCAGTCCGGCGCACTTGGGGTGGCCGTGCTGGCTTCAGCCGCCCGGCGCGGTTTAGGAGTATCGAGCTTTGTATCGTCCGGCAACCGCGCCGACGTATCGGGCAACGATTGCATGCAGTACTGGGAGGAAGATCCCAGCACGGCTGTGGTTGGCCTCTACCTGGAGAGCATGGGCAACGCTCGTAAGTTCTCCCGCGTCGCGCGGCGGCTGTCTGCCAAGAAGCCCGTCATCGTGGTGAAATCCAGCGCCAGCGGGTATGGCGTCCCGCCCGGGCACGTGGTCCGCAGCTCGCAGGCACCCCGTGAAGCCCTCGATGCCCTGCTGCGGCAGGCGGGCGTCGTCCGGGTCGACAACATGCACCAACTCTTCGACGTGGCCCAGCTGCTTCTGCATCAGCCACTGCCGGGGGGCCAGCGCATCGGCATCGTCGGGAACTCCCGGGCCATGGCCGCGCTGGTCGCCGACGCGGCCATCAGCGAGGGCCTGAGCGTGGCTACAGAACCGGTGACGGTCTCTTCTGAGCCCAGCCTCCAGGAGTTCCGTCAGGCGCTCGAGCGATGCTATGCGCAGGAGGGGGTCGATGCCGTGGTGGCCTGTTTCGTTCCTCCGGTGGGCACGATCAGCCCTGGCATGTTCCGTGCCCTATTTGAGGTTTCCGCCGCTAGCGCCAAGACCACAGTGGCGTGCCTGCTCGGCGTGCGCGGCGTCAAGGGTGTTGAACCCGACCCGGCCCAGGCCGAGGGCGTTGCGCTGCGTTTGCTTCCGACCTACCCGACACCGGAGGACGCCGTCCTGGCCCTGGCCTCGGTCGTCCGATACGCGCAGTGGCGCCGTCACGACTCAGGGGTCCGGATTGACCCCGGCGGTATCGACCGCGCGCAGGCGCGCAAGCTCGTCGAGCAACTGTTGACCGGATCAGAGCAAGACGCCCGAGTGCAGATGGAAGCCGACGACGTCCGCGCCCTGCTAGCCTGTTACGGACTGAGCGTGTGGCCCACTACGCCCGCGAACAGCGAGAAGGAAGTGGTTGACGCGGCCGGGCGGCTGGGGTGGCCGGTAGCGCTGAAGACCACGGACCCTCAAAGGCGGCACCGCACCGAGCTCGGGGGAGTTGTGCTGGACATCTCCGGGCCGGACGACCTGCGGGCCCAGTTGCAGTCAATGACGCAGCGAATCCAACAAGGGACGTTCGTCGTCCAGCCCATGGCTCCGCGTGGCGTCGCTTGCGTGCTGAAGACGATGGAAGATGGCCTCTTGGGACCCATCGTCTCGTTCGGGCTCGCCGGTGACGCCTCAGATCTGCTCGGCGATGTCGCCCACCGCATTCCTCCGCTGACCGACATCGACGTCAGTGACTTGATCCGATCGGTCCGGGCCGCTCCCAGGTTGACCGGGTACCGCGGTTCACCGCCATTGAATGTCGCCGGGCTGAAGGACGTCATCGCCCGGCTGTCGTGCCTGGCCGACGATCTGCCGCAGGTCGCTGAGCTGGAGCTGAACCCGGTGATCGTCGCCGAGAGCGAAGTCAACATCGTCGGTGCCACCGCCATCCTGTCGCACCCGGCCGGCCGCACCGACGGCGCGCGCCGCAGCCTGCGCTCGTGAACCCCGCCACAGCCAACTCCTAGAGGGGTCACGATCTCGACCGCGGCTCGTGAAGAAGCGTTGCGCCATTCGCGGCCCAGGGGAGTCCGCTCAGGTTGGCGACGCGGCTGCAACGCCAGGGGCGAGGGTGTGCGAGAGCTCAGTTTGTGGTTCACGGCGACGAGCACAGGCCCGAGTGCGCCGGCGCGGGCGTAGTGGCCATGGGCGGCCCGCTTGNNCCCTGTTCCATTGCCGGGGCCATGATGGCTCGGGGGTCTGACGTGTTGTGGTCGGCGCCCGCGACGTGGCCGAGTTCGTGCAACGTCACCGCACGCAACAACGGTGCGTTCTGGGCGCCGGCTATCTGATCGGAGATGTGGACGGTCGCGTCGGAGATGTCCATGAAGAACCTTGGGGTCGCGGCGGTCATACCAAAGGACTTGGTGAAGTGGGTAAGCCCCCAGTCGCCCTTGTTGGCAATGGTGGCGTCCAAAACCACAACCACCACTGAGCCGCTTCCCGCAGTGGCAGTTGTGGTCGTGAGTGTCCATGGACCTGACGCGATAGCGGCGAAGTCAGCGGCCGCCCCGCGCACCACCTTCAGCTCTCCTGGCGTCATGGNNCATGGAGGACGTGTTGATCGCTATCGTGCCTCCGCACGACCCCCAGAAATCGGGCAGCCCGTCCTTGAACAAGAGCGCGGGCACCCCCTTCTTGGTTACCGCCTGAGTGAACTGGCCCCCTGGCCGATAAGCCGCGGCCGCCCTGTCTCTAGAAGCAACCAGCGCTGCCATGTTCCTCTCGTCGTGCTCTGAGGCTGGTGCCGCTGGGGTTGCCAGCGCAGGGCACAGTGCTAGCGCCACGAGCGTGAGCAGCACGGCGTGAGCATGGCGGGCACCATGGCGCTTAGGCAAGGTCAACTCGTGCCTGCTGCTCTCGCGTGCCCGATCCTGGTCGGGCGCTGGAGGTAGGTCTTCCTGGTGGCGAAACCGGTCAAAGCGACCGCAGCAAACAGCACCCAAGTACCGAACCCGGCTCGCGAGACCGCCAGCCAGCAATCCGCCATGGGCGCTCTGTCATCGAAGGACGCGCGTGTGCTCGACGGCACCCCACCTTCTCCAGTTGATTGAACACCGATGACCTCCGTCTGTGTTTGATCAATGTGGCACGCATCACCGTTGTCCGAGGTAGGAATGCGAATATGCGTGCAGTATCGCGGTGGGCATCGCGCCCAATGTGGAGTCGGCAACTACCGGATCTCTGTCGCGGACAGGTACACGCGCCGTTGCCTCGAGCGGGCGCGTTCCACGTCACGGCGCGTGGACCGGTCGCGACACTCCTGTATGAAGGCGCGACCACGGTCCACCTATTCGTGGCAGAGGCGTGAGCTGACGTCAAAGGGCGCGGCTAGTGCCCATCGGGCTGGTCTGGGGCAAACGGCCATTCCTCGAACGAGGAGCACCGACCGTCCTGGGCAAACCGGAGCACCCACAAGTCGCGCCAGGGTCTGCTCCTGCCAACCCCGTACCTGACCATGACGCGCACCACAGCGTTTGGCCCGTCCACCGTCAATACGTCACTCGACATGGTGAACTCCTCGTCAGGACCGTCCCGCTCGCTCTCCCAGAACCGTGTGATCGCCTCTAGACCCTCCAGGGATTGCGCCCAGGGTGAGGGGAGGTAAGAAGCGCCTTGGATGAACAGCTCGGCTAGCAGTGTGGTTCCGGGGGTGCGCCACGCCCGCTCGTAGTCTGCAACCCACTTCTGCACAGCGGTGCGGTTCATGGCTCCATTGTGCTGCGGACGCCCCGAGACTCACCCATGCTCTGGACTCGTGCGCCGCCTCGCCAAGGTTGACGGGGCTGCCACACTCGAGCTTATGACGCCTCTTGTACCCGCCCAGGAGTGTCCTTGCGGTAACGGCAGTGCGTATGGCACTTGCTGCGGGCCCCTGCACGACGGGGAGCCCGCTCCGACCGCCGAGGCGCTGATGCGCTCACGCTACTCAGCGTTCGCCACCGGCCGTCTCGACTACGTCTTGCGGACCTGGCACCCGCGGACCAGACCGACCGACCTCTCACCCACTGCCAGCGTGACTTGGGTGGGGCTAGATGTCCTACGAACTGTCGATGGCGGGGTCTTAGACGACGCCGGCACGGTCGAGTTTCGGGCCCGATTCCACAGCGCAGACCGGGAGTCTGTGATGCATGAGACGAGCAGGTTCCAGCGGCGAGCGGGACGCTGGGTATACGTCGACGCAGACATCGACTAGCAGCGCCAGCACCCGTTCAACTTCCCTTCGCCGTCGAGCGCCAATACGGGCCCGTCGAGGCGCGCCAATCTGTACGAAGCTGGTCTTGGGCAGATATTGCAGACATCACCAGTTCCGCTTCGGGAACCGCAGCCAAACCGGGCAGGAACCTCGCCCAGGAAGCCGGCCTCAACCGGGGCGTCCCCAACTCCGGGTGGGGGACTGCTCGTGGCCTGGCTGGAAGACAAGGTGCCCGGCAGGGTGGAACAGGTCAGCCGCGCGTACACGTCGCAGACCGGTAACCCCTGCAAACACACCGCGTCGCAGAGTTGTCAGAGCCAAGCGACCTTCGTGTGCGTTTCTTGCGGGCACAAGGCGAACGCCGAGGTGAACCAGCCAGTAGTCCCGCGGCGGGACACGGCCTGACAGCACGTGCAGACCGCAGAGTTCTGGTTCGCTCTGAGAAGCGTGAGGCTGAACATCGGCGGCCTCCCAAGGTCGTATAGCGCTCGGAATCCTGGTCATTCATAGCCGGGAGAATGCCAAGTCAAGTTGCCGAGTTGCGGGACCGATGAAATGGTCTGCAGGGGTTGGCAGTTCGTTGTCCAAGGCAACTCGCCCGCCACGCAGTACCACTTCGCCCGTCAGTTCAATGTCAGCAACCGACCCGGGTAGTGGCGGCCTCATTAGCGACTCTGGAGGTTCGTCATGGCGCTCAAGAATGGGAACCTCTACACCGCGGTCGTGCTGCTTCAGAGCGGTTTCGTCATGGCAGGCCAGTCCATCCGACCAGCGAGGCTGTCACTGTCGACTACGACCCGTAGCCATCGGCAGCGCCCTAGTTGACCGTGAGCTTGCTGTACATACCGGAGACATAGTGGCCCATGAGGTTGCAGACCAGTTCGTACTGTCCCGGCGCCAAGGTCACAGTCACTCGGCTTGAGGCACCGGGCAGAATCCCCTCGCCGGGGCCCTCGCCACCAGATTTGGATGCTTCACCAAGGCTGCCTGTCTCATCGATTGTGGCATCGGCGCCAAACGGGCGAGCGCCGACAGCCTGAGAAGCCGCCAGCGGAAGGATCACCAGCTCATGAGTCACCGTGCCAGCGTTGGAAACCCGAAATGTCACGGTCCCATGGCGCACGGTGGCGGGCTCTGCGCTCAAGGCCATGGCACCGGGATGCATCATGCCGTTGCCTTCGCCCATCGGTCCGCCCGAATCCGTCAGGGAGATGTTCACGACTGAGTCGGAAGGATGTTGTGTGCCCGGCGCTGAGGCAGGCAGAGACCCAGAACGGCTGGGACCAGCCCCATCCTTGCTGCCCGAACCCGTTGAAGTAGGGCCGGGGCTGAAACTGACGACGACCGCTGCCGATGCCGCCACTGCCGTCAGCGCAACCAGGGCGGTCACTGCTGCCACCTGTACCCGGGCCTTCAGAGGACGACGTCTCATGGCGCTCACTTCCTGTTGTCTGGGTAATCTGGCTGGCGGCACGTGGGCCTGCCAACCGGCGCTCTGAGCCGGACCGCCCACGGTTATCGAGGAGTTCCAAGGGAACTCGGCGGTACTGCGGGTCTTCCCGCCGTCATTGCCGGGCAGTAACCGAACGACCATTGACGGTATCAGCCCCGACTAAGGGGAAGGCTTCCAGCGCGAGGCAGCCGCGATCCTGACCGAATCCGAACACGGCGTTGGCCACTTTGTTGCAGGCGTGAACGTAGAGTCGAATCGTGTTTCTTGCATCCTCTGTGATCCTGCCCATGGACGTACCACCAAGCAGGCTGATATGAGCGTCGACGGTGCCGCGCGTGGACTCATCATGGTCGTCGAAGATGAGTCCGCCATTGCCGACGTCATACGGCTGAACCTGGCCAAAGCCGGCTACGGAGTACACATCGAACGAGATGGAACCTCAGGGCTGGCGGCGATCCGGTCGCTGAAGCCTGCGGCGGTGATCCTGGACATCGGACTTCCCGGACTGGACGGAATCGAGGTGTGCCGCCTGCTCCGATCTGAGAATGACTGGACTCCGGTGCTGTTCGTGACCGCACGAGATGACGAGATTGATCGGATCGTCGGTCTCGAGCTCGGTGCCGATCACTATGTGACCAAACCCTTTTCGCCGCGTGAGCTGGTGGCCCGGGTGACCAGTGTGCTGCGTCGCTCGCAGGGCAGCCCGGACAGCCCGCCCAACCTCTTGGTGGGCAATGTACGGCTGGATCCGGCCGAGCGGCGCGTCTTCGTGGACCAGAGGGAGGTCGAGCTGACCGCCACTGAGTTTGACCTGCTCGGCTATCTGATGCGCCGGCCGGGACGGGTCTTCAGCCGTGAGCAGTTGATCAGCGATGTGTGGGGTTACTCCGCCGCCGGCAGCGTCCGTACCGTGGATGTGCACATCGCCCAGGTGCGAGCCAAGCTTGGTGAGGCGAGCCCGATTCGCACGGTGCGCGGCGTGGGTTATGCGGTGGACAACCCTGTCAGGCGTACCTCTCGCGCATCGGATGGTCAGCAGTGATCCGTCGCGGGACTCTGGCTCAGCACATCTCGCTGGTGGCCTGCGCGGTTGCGGTGATCACAGCGTTGCTGGCCGGCGGCCTTGCAGTCGGACTCATCACCAAGAGCAACACCGACAACGCCCGCAGCACTCTGTCCCAGCTGGCCAACGCGGCGCAGGCTACCGCCGACCTGGGCGTCAGCGCGCAGGCCTCGCAGCGACGGGCTCGCCGAATCTTGCAGGCGCTGAAGGTCCAGTCCGTGACTGTGTCGGCCGGCGGCCAGCTGGTTGGTGCCACGGCGCTGGGCGGGGCGAGCATCAGTGCGGCCAATATCAAGGACTTGCTCGCCGGCGGCCCGGTCTCCAAGCAGACAACAGTGCTCGGACAGCAGGTGCTCGTAGAGGGACGTCCTACCCGTGTGGGAGCAATCGTGCTGCTGCAGCGTCGAGCCGACGCCACCGCATTCGGAGACGCGGTCATCGGGCGGGTGTTGATCGCACTGCTCGCGGGAGTCCTGATCGCCATCGCATTGGGGGTATTGCTTGCTCAGCGGATCTCTCGTCCACTGAGACGCACAGCCCGTGCCGCGCAGGCTCTGGCTGAGGGACAGCGGGATGTCGCAGTCACTCCGCAGGGTCCGACCGAGGTGGCCGAGGTTGGCTCGGCCGTCAATACTCTGGCCTTTGCCCTGTCCCACTCCGAGGCTCGGCAGCGGGAGTTCCTCCTGTCGGTGTCGCATGATCTGCGCACCCCACTGACGGCGATAGCCGGCTACGCCGAGTCTTTGGCCGACGGAGTAGTGCCACCCGAGCAGGCGTCTTCGGTCGGCGCGACGATGCTGACCGAGACCCAGCGACTGAACCGTATGGTTGCCGATTTGCTGGATCTGGCACGGATGGACGCCGAAGAGTTTCGGATCGATCTGATCTCGGTGGATGTCAGCGAGCTGGCGCGAGCCGCGGCACTGGTCTGGGGTAACCGCTGCCGGGCCGTTGGCGTGTTGTTTCTGCTTGAGGCTCCCTCGACCCCCATCTGGTGCCACACAGACCCGTCGCGAGTTCGCCAGATCCTGGATGGGCTCCTGGAGAACGCCCTGCGGGTCACGCCGCCCGGAGCGCCGATTGTCCTGTCGGTGCATGCCGAACCCGAAGTCCACACGGTGCTGTTCGAGGTACGCGACGGTGGTCCCGGTCTGACGGATGAGGATCTGGCGGTGGCGTTCGAGCGATCCGTGTTGTACGAGCGTTACCGGGGAATCCGACAGGTGGGCACCGGTTTGGGGCTGGCCATTGTCGATGGGCTGGCCCGTCGCCTGGGTGCGACCGTAGAAGCGGGCCACTCCGCTGAGGGAGGGGCCCGCTTCACGGTCCGGTTGCCGGCCAGCGACCGATCAACCGCCGATGCCAGCCGGGCTACTTCTTGACGTCCACGACCCGGACGGCGGTCAGCGTGGTCGTCCCGGTGCCTCCGACGAACACCGGATCCCCGCCCCTGACGTCAGAGATCGACGCCGCCGACTTGAGAGTGCGGGTGTGCACCTTGGTGGCCAGGCTGACCACATAGGTCTCGGTGACCTTGTCGGCTGCCTGGACGGTGATCGAGGTTGCCGAAACCGAAGTCACCCGACCCCGAATGGCGTCGTGGGTGGTGAACGTCTTGGACTTCTTGTTCTCGGTCACCCACGTTGCATGTACCGACCGGCGGATCCGGTCGAGGCCTGGGTGCTTAGCGGCCGGCGTGGTCGCCGAACGGGTCGATGGAGTAGGTGTCGGAGTCCCGGTGGCGGCATATGCGGCCGTTCCTGCTCCGCCAACGATGGCGGCTGTCGCGCCGATTGCGGCGAGTGTCTTCCACATGATGTGCTCCCTGGTTGCTCGGCTAAGTGGTCTTACATCAACCACTTTGCTTCGCAAGGATGTCCAGCCAGCCAAGGGATTGTCAGGATTGTGTTCGGAGCGCCGTGACGCGCCCCTGGGATGTCAGACCCACCACACATCTACCCATTGGACGTGCTGATAACCGCCTTCCCCGCTTTCTCATCCAGGGCGATTGACTCTCCTTTGTGCCAGCTCATCGATGTTTGTCTGCGCTCGGGCGTCAAAGAGCTGGGAGAGGGCATAGATGGCACGTGACAACGCGTGTGGCGCCAGAGAAATGAGTGCGACCACAACGCTGTTCGCCCAGTTCGCCCCTTGGTAGCTGCGCGTGTCGACCATGAGCAGGAAGACACTCGTCGCGCACAGGTAGCCCAAGGCGCGGATGCTGCTGAATAGCGACCCGCCAAGTGCCGAGATCACATCCACAGGCAAATCAGTGGGAATCGCGGCGATCGGCATATCGAGGCTGTCGGGGTTCAGGGCGGCAGTGGTGACGGCCAGGCCCCTCATTAGCTCGCCTAAGGACCGCGAGAGTACGTTGCTTGGCAACTGACTGCGTCAAGAAGGTCCACCAACTGCTTGCCGTGGTCTCCCATCAGCAAGCGACGGCCGCAAGAGTCAGGGCCAGTAGCCAGTCGGCTCCGTGACGTGTCCGCACGAATGCTGTCCGCCAAACCAGCCAGCTCGGTGTGGCCCCAGATCGACTCGTTCGGTAGTCATATCGGTTCGTCCGGCTCGGCTGTCGGGGCTGAGGGTCCGTTCAGGGTTGCATCCTGGCGCGCTGAGGCGTGGGACCTAAGGGTTGAGCGTATCGGCGCCGGCAACGATGGCGCCGGGCACGTAAGGCGGGACCTATGGCCCGG
>PMJN01000155.1:8773-10240 GCA_003157445.1 Micrococcales bacterium | reverse complement strand
CGGACAGTCCAAAGAGCATGCTCGGAGGTGGGAGGCGGCAATGTCCAAGCTTGCCTGGTCCGACATGGTCGGTGCGGCTCCAGAACACGGTGATGCCTACCTCGCCCGACGTAACCTGCGGGGGCAGGAGCAACGCTGGCCGCTGCCACCAGAGGGTGGCGCCGTGACGATCGGTAGGGCGTCCTCGGCTGATGTGTGCCTCAGTGAGGATGGCCAGGTGTCCCGGGTGCACACCGTCCTGGAACGGGTCGCAGGCCTGTGGACGATCGTTGACGACGGGCTGTCTCGCAATGGGACCTTTCTGAACGGTCGCAGGCTGAGACACCGCGCGCGGTTGCGCGACCGCGACAAGATCAAGATCGGTGGGACGGTCCTGACGTTCTGTGCCCCCGCGCAGACCGCGATGCAGCAGACGGTTGTCGCCGACATGCTGCCCGCAGTCACGCGCCTGACCGATGCGCAACGATCGGTNNCCTGAGTCTGGACGGGGTGAAGACCCACCTGCGCGTGCTCTTTCACAAGTTCGGCATCGAGGACCTGCCGCAGAACCAGAAGCGGGCCCGACTTGCCGAGATCGCCCTGGAACTTGGGCTGGTTGTCGATAACGAGCGTTGACATCCTCCTGGCCATTCATGGCCGGCAGGATGTCAAGATCGACAGCGGGACCACTTCATCGAAGTCCACGTCACCGAAGTCCTCGAAACTGCGGATGTCCGTTGGCGTTGGCGTTGACTTTGTCGTTGGCGTTGGCATTGACTTAGATGTTGGCCCTGACGTTGCACGGCCCGGTGTCATTGACCGATCGGCGCACGGATTTTGGGTCACGTGATGCTGAGTTTTGTACACTCTCCGATTCAAGGAGCTCGATTCTGATGACTTGGCGCGACCACGCTGCCTGCCTAGACGAGAACCCTGAGCTGTTCTTCCCGACAGGGAACGCCGACCCTGCGTTTCACCAGATCGAACAGGCAAAAGTCGTCTGCCGTCGCTGTGAGGTCGTGCAGACCTGCTTGAGTTGGGCCATCGACTCCCGCCAGGACGCAGGAGTCTGGGGCGGACTGTCCGAGGACGAACGGCGCACCTTGAAACGCCGAGCTGCCCGCGCCCATCGCGCCGGTCTGGTTATGCCCTTCGTTGATGGATTTGCTGGACCTGATCGCTGACTGTTAGATCTAGATCCGCTTGGATCCGCTTGGATCCGCTTGTGGAGCAAGCGACATGCCTCATCGCCCTGAGCCGGTCGCTGCGCCTGCGCATCTTCGTCTGCCACGGGGGTTGGCGGTTGGTCGGCGCGGTGACCCGTTCGGCCAGACATGGAAGTTCTCAACGTATCTCTGGCAGAGGTTCCGGCGTAGAGTTTTGTCCGTGTCTTGAGCGTCTGCAGTTACGAGTTGTCTGCTATGACTCAAGGGGGGACCACATGCCTTCGCATGCGAAGATGTTCGATGGCCTTTTGGAGGCACTGCC
>PMJN01000155.1:0-8760 GCA_003157445.1 Micrococcales bacterium | reverse complement strand
CGGGCGGGCCGCAGATGGGAGCCGAGCTGGAGCTGAGCGGACTGCGAGCCGATGGCACCGGGCTTGCGGTGAACATCATCTTGTCGCCCATGGATACCGGAGCCGGCATGTTGGTGCTTGTCTCGGTGCGCGACAGGACCCACCGCGAGGGTCCTGTCGCCAATGGCATTGGCCGCCGCGTAGACCGGTTGCTGGCCCTCGTCCAGCACTCCGACGATGCCATCATCGACGAGACCATGGACGGCACCATCACGAGCTGGAACGCGGGCGCCGAGAGGATGTACGGCTACTCAAGCCTGGAAATGATCGGGCGGTCCATCCAGGTCCTGAGCGCCGACGGGAACGACGAGATGACGGACATCCTGGCCAGGATCGGTCGTGGCGAGGTTATCGACCACCTCGAGACGGACCGTCTCCGAAAGGACGGAACGGTGTTGCAGGTCTCGCTCAGCCTCACACCGATCCGCGACGCCGACGGGGTGATCGTCGGGGCCTCCACCATCGCGCGCAACGTGTCCGAGGCGAGGCAGGCGTTCGAGGCTGCCCGCTCCATGATCGAGACGAGTCAGGACTCACTGGTCGCGCTCAACCCTGAAGGCAAGATCACCGACGCCAACGAGGCCACGGTCAGGCTGACCGGCATCGCGCGCGACAGGCTAATCGGGACCTCCTTCTCCGACTACTTCACCGATTCCCAGAAGGCTGACGAGGTCTACCAGCGGGTCTTAGGTGATCAGAGCGCCGCGGACTACCAGCTGACGCTGCGACACCACAACGGGCGCGAGACCATCACCGAAGTGCTGTACAACGCCACCGCTTACCGAGACACCCAGGGGAACGTGCTCGGCCTGTTCGCCGCCACCCGTGACGTGACCGGCCAGAGGAAAGCGGCTCAGTATGCGCGGAGCCTGATTGAGGCAACCATGGAGTCGCTGGTGGCGATCAGCCCTGACGGCAAGATCACCGACACCAACGAGGCAATGGTCAAGCTCACGGGCATCCCTGCTGACAAGCTCGTCGGGACCTCCTTCTCCGACTACTTCACCGACCCCCAGGAGGCAGAACAGGTCTACCAGAAGGTCTTCGAGCAAGGGTCGGTTATCGATGCCCCGCTGACCTTGCGCCACGTCAACGAGCATGAAAGCGAGAGGGAAGTCCTGTACAACGCCTCGGTCTACCGCGATGCCAACGGAGCCACCCTTGGCGTGGTTGCCACCGCCCGCGACATAACTCAGCAGATGCAGGCCCAGAGGGAAAAGACCGAACAGCAAGCCGCTGAGCAGAATCGGCTGGAGGAACTCGAGCGGTTCCAGCAACTGACCGTCGGACGTGAGCTCAAGATGATCGAGCTGAAGAAGGAAATCGAATATCTCAGGAAATTCGGCGCACCCAATGCAAGCGATACCGATGAACAGTACTGAGACGCCACCGCTGCAACGTTTCGCTGCTCACAAACCTCTGGTGTGCCATCGTGGTGTAGTGCTACCAATGCTTATGAAGGGTAGGGGCAAATGAAGAACTCAATTCCGATGCTCGCCGCGATGATAGCGATGACCACGTCGTTTCTGACGGGATGTTCCTCCACATCCAGCTCCACATCGTCGAGTTCATCTCCGGCGCAGACCTCGTCTTCATCGACCAGCGCCCAGACTCCGACATCGTCGCCGGCCCAGAGTCCGACGAGCGCCCCTGAACAAACGACCGCTTCCACAGCCTCGACCACTAGCGCGAACAAAAGCGTCGCGACCTGCCAGACGCAGCACCTGACGCTCACCCAAGGGCGCGTCGGTGTGGCCACTGGAAGCACCTACGTCACTTACTACCTGCAGAATCATGGCTCAAGTACCTGCTCGATGCTCGGATACCCCGGGGTTTCGCTGCTGTTCGCCAACGGGTCAGTCATCCAGCATCCCGCTACCCGAGATCGGACGGCTTACAGCCCGGTGCAGCTCAAGCCGGGCCAACGGGCCCAGTTCGTCGTCCGCACCGTGGACGGATCCATCCCCGGCACCGGCTGCTCAACCAGTTGGAAGACAGCCGCGGTGCGGGTCTACCCACCCAACCAGACCACCTCGATCCAGCAGCCCAGCACTATTGCCGCGTGTGACCTGACAGTGGGTCCCGTGTCGGCGGGTTAGCCCCTTCTCGCCCCTCTGTGGCCGCTGAGTTAGGGCCGTCGCGCGCCAGGTCGTGACTCACGCCGATCATGTGCATCTCCGCGACCAGGGATCGCCGCGACGGTCCGTGACCTCGCCTCGGGTCGCACGTCACGTCTTTGTGGCCGCGCACGACCTGTGTCGGCACGCCAGTGCCCGCAGCAGCTGGCTGCGACCCTCTGAGGCCGCTGAGGCGATCGCCAGCCCCCGCGACTGCGACCGGTCAAAGCCCCAGCCGCATCCATGGTCGCAGGTGACGGCCCGCCCCAGAAGCGAGTGGAACGCCAAGCCGCAGACGTGTCGGCGGTCGCCCTGCGGGTGCGAGGTAGGCAGTAGCGCAGGAGATGTTGCCTCTTCACCATGGCGGTCTTCTTTGGGGGCGCTTGGCACCTGTGCCAACAACCGATCCTTACGCGAAGCGGTCGCTCTCGACCCGAAACGGTGAGGCTGGATAGACGCCGAGCACGAGCAGTTCGCGGGAGAAGAAGGTCAGCTCCTCAAGGGCGCGGGCCAGCGGGGGGTCGTCGGGATGGCCGTCGACCTCGGCGTAGAACTGTGTCGCGGTGAACGCTCCGCCCACCATGTAGGACTCGAGTTTGGTCATGTTCACCGCGTTGGTGGCGAACCCGCCCAGTGCCTTGTAGAGGGCCGCGGGACGGTTGCTGACGCGGAAGACGAAGCTGGTGACGATCTGCGGCCCAGGTGGCAGGCGAAGTTCCTCGCGGGCAAGCACGATGAAGCGGGTGGCGTTGTGCGGCTCGTCCTCGACGTCAGCCTTGAGCACCTTAAGACCGTAGATCTGCGCGGCTGGCGCCGGTGCCAATGAGGCCTGGGTCGGGTCGCCCGCCTCGGCGACCTCTCGGGCCGAGCCGGCCGTGTCGCCGGACACGATCGCCTTCAGGCCCAGCTCGCGGATGATCTTGCGGCACTGACTCAGTGCGTGGATGTGGCTGCGCACCGAACGTAGGTCCTCGATCCGCGCACTCGACACGCCGAGCAGTCCAAAGTGGATGGATAGAAAGTGCTCTCCGACGATGTGCAGGCCCGAAGTTGGTAGCAGTGCGTGGATGTCGGCGACGCGTCCTGCTGTCGAGTTCTCGATGGGGATCATGGCCAGCTCAGCCTTGGAGTCGCTGACCGCGGCGAACGTGTCCTCGAACGTCGCGCAGGGCAACGGGACATGGTTGGGGCGAGCCTGTTCGCAGGCGATCTGGGAGTTGGAGCCGGGTTCGCCCTGGTAGGCAATGCTTGGCACCGCAGGGGTCGGGTTCACAGCGAATACCCTACGCACTGGGCAGCGAACACCTGCTGCTAGTGCCAAACCTGCGCGGACCAGGCATGTCCGCGGGGCCAGGTCCCACAGCTGCCGGCCAGGGTTATCGGGTTGCGGGCGATCCGCTACGGATCAGCAGTCGCCAAGATCAGTTCGGAACCGGCCTTCCTAGCAAGCTCGCCAGCTCGGCGAGGTCGCGGAACGCCTCGACCCTGGGCCAAAACTTCGCCGCCCCAGGGTTGAGTCAGACACCACCCAGCCCTGGGGCAGTGAAACCAAAAGCATTGACCGCGAGCTGCTCACCGACGTGGAGCGCCGCATGCCTTGGCGCACCGAGACGACGCAGGCCACTCAAACACTGTGGATCGGGCTTGGCCAGCCAGGCCAGCCGGCGGTCAGCACCACGTCGATGTAAGCACTTCGTGTTCGGTCCCTGTTGGCGGTCATCGCCGAGCACGGCGCCCGCGTCGCCTTAGCTATCCTCGTTCTTCGTATCGGCCCCGGGCTTGAACTGGCCCGTGACCAGATACACGACCCGGCGCGCGACAGAGACCGCATGATCGGCGAACCGCTCGTAGTAGCGAGCCACCAGGGTGGCGTCGACGGCTGCCTCGGTGCCGTACGTCCATCTGCCGTCCGTCAGCATGGCGAAGACGTCCTGGTGGAGGCGGTCCATCTCGTCGTCGTCGTGTTCCAGGGCCAGCGCGGTCTCGATGTCCTTGCTGGCGATGACCGATCCGGCCTTAGCCGCGATCCGCTCGGCTACCTGACCCATCTGTTGGACGGTGGAGCGCATCGCAGGGTGGATGGCGGAGTCCGGGTAGCGCCGCCGGGCCAGCTCGGCCACGTGCTGGGCGAGGTCGCCCATGCGTTCGAGGTCTGCGCTCATCCGCATCGCGGTGACCACCCTACGCAGATCGGTAGCCACGGGTTGCTGCCTGGCCAGCAGGTCGACCGAGCGGTCGTCGAGCTGGCGGCGCAACGTGTCGATCTGCTCGTCCGCGGCGATGACGCCCTCAGCCAGATGCAGGTCCGCTTCCAGCAGTGCTGTGGTCGCCCGGGACATCGCGGAGCCGGCGAGCCTGGTCATTTCGATCAGCTGCTCGGAGATCTCGTCAAGGTCCTGGTGGAAGGATTTGCGCATGGGTCCCCTTAGGTAGGCCGGGCGGTGCTATCTGAGTGACTGGCCAGCGCCCGCTGGTGAACGGTAATCGGCGACAAAGCGGCCCAATAGCGACGCCGATCAGCAGCATATAGACGCTATGGCCCATTGTTGATGTGCAGCACGGATATCTGATCGGTGAACCATCACCGTCCCGCTATTGGTGACCGCAGGTTCGGGGGCCGCTGCCGCTCCCTGATCGCCGCCTGCCGTTCGGCTATGACGAGTCCACCCTGCTCACGGGCATCGGCCCTTGGCGCCCGCATTGATCCAGCTCGTGGTTTCGTGGCCACGCCCAGGCTCCGAGCGTGTACGGCATCCTCGATTCCAGCGAAGCCAAGGGGTCGAGAAGGCAATCGGGCTCGTCTCACTGGCCGACTATCTCAGAGGGGGGGTAAGGCCGCACTCCGGCTTCTGCTCCTAGACCACACGTTCTCAGCACTTGAACACGTGCGACCTCGTTCGAGCCAGCTCACCTGCCTCTTGTCGGGAGCCAGCGCTTAAGAGTGCGCCGGCTCCTGGCGTGACGCACTTGCCTGTGCTCACCGTCGTTTGGCTGGTGGGGCANNGTCAGTTCGGCAAGAGACCGCTACTGTGCCCAGATGGCCGACCTGTTGCTCAATCCAACGACCTATGACCCTGCCGACCTCGACCTCGAGACCAGACGCCTCCTACGAGCGACGATCCAGTGGTTCGAGGCACGCGGCAAGACAGAGCTTAAGCGTGTCCACCACGAGCGCGAGTGGTACAGCGACTTCCTGGAATTCATGGCCTCGGAGAAGGCATTCGCCACGTTCCTGACTCCGGGGTCACAAGGCGGTCGCTGGGACACCGCACGCATCTGTGCATTCGGTGAGCTGCTGGCGTTCTACGGTCTCGGCTACTGGTACGCCTGGCAGGTCACCATCTTGGGCCTCGGCCCCATCTGGCAGAGCGAGAACGAGGCGGCCAAGGCCCGCGCCGACCAGATCCTCCAGCAGGGCGGCGTGTTCGCCTTTGGCCTGTCGGAGAAGGCGCACGGCGCCGATATCTACACCACCGACATGATCCTGACGCGTGATGCCAAGGGCTTTCGAGCCAACGGCAGCAAGTACTACATCGGCAACGGCAATGTGGCCGGTATGGTCTCGGTCTTCGGCCGCATGGCCGGCGTCGATGGCCCCGAGGGCTACGTCTTCTTTGCCGTCGACAGCCAGCACCGGTCCTACGAGCTGGTCAAGAACATTGTGTCCGCCCAGATGTACGTCAGCGAGTTCAGGCTCCACGACTACCCCGTGGAGGCCGCGGACATCCTGCACACCGGCCCTGGCGCCTTCGACGCCGCGCTCAACACAGTCAACATCGGCAAGTTCAACCTTGGCTTCGCTTCCATCGGGATCTGCGAGCATGCGATCTACGAGGCTATGAGCCACGCTGAGAACCGCATCCTGTACGGCAAGCGAGTCACGGACTTCCCGCACGTGCGCCATGGGCTGACCGACGCCTACGCGCGCCTGGTCGCCATGAAGCTGTTCGGCGAAAGGGCGATCGACTACGTCCGCTCAGCCTCCCCCGACGATCGGCGCTACCTGCTGTTCAACCCGGTCACGAAGATGAAGGTGACCACCGAGGGCGAGCGGGTTATTGACGGGCTCTGGGACGTGGTGGCCGCCAAGGGCTTTGAGAAGGACACCTACTTCGAGCAGGCTGGGATGGACATCCGTGCGCTGCCCAAGCTGGAGGGGACCGTGCACGTCAACATGGCCCTGGTACTGAAGTTCCTGCCCAACTACCTGCTGTCGCCGAGCACGCTTGCGGCCGTGCCCAGACGCCGCGACGACGCCGACGACGCCTTCTTGTTCCACCAGGGGCCTGCCAGGGGTCTGGGAAAGGTCCGGTTCGCTGACTGGCGCANNGTCTTCCGAGAGCAGGCCGAGGGCTTGGTCGACCTCGTCACGAACGCCGGCCCAGATGCCGACCAGGCCAAGGACCTGGACATGCTCCTGCCGCTCGGCGAGCTGTTCACCCTTGTCGTCTACGGTCAGCTCATCCTCGAGCAGGCCTCGCTGACCGCGGTGGACCCTGACCTGATGGATCGGATCTTCGACGTGCTCATTCGTGACTTCTCGGCCTACGCCGTGGACTTGCACGGCAAGGCTTCATCGACCAAGGCGCAGCAACAGTGGGCGCTGGAGCACGTCCGCAGGCCGGTGCCCGGCACGGGCCGCTACGACAGGGTCTGGCAGCAGGTCCGTGACCTGGCGGGCGCCTACGAGATGCGCCCGTAGAGCCGGTCTTGGCGACGTCCAGGACCGCTTCGCGATCCCGCCTCTCGCGTGCCTGCCGCCCTGCCCGATCCAGGCTGGCCTGGCGGGGTTGCAGACTGTCCGCCGCCCCGATGTTGGAGACCTCAGAGATCCTCATCGGACTTCTACTCAAAATCACGGCTTCGCCGTCCCTAGCCTTCTAGGGTGCAANNACTGAACCGCGCCAGCCCATGGCCTGCCAGCGCGTGCAGACTTGGGAGTCTTCATCGTGGTGCACCTCAAGGCGATCGGTGGGCGCCAGACCTACGCCCAGCTCAGCGCCAAGTCAAAGCCGCTCCCACCGACACCAAACTGGCAGGAACGGTCTAGAGGATGTTCCAGGGTGAGACTGCCAGGACGATGCTCCCCGAGCTCAACGGCAAAGAGGCGCAACGGTTCAGACGATGTTCCAGGGTGAGACCCTTTGCGGCCTGCTGCTGAACGCCTTCGCCTTCGGCACCGTCGCCGCGATCGGTGCCTATGTCAGCGCCGCCGTGATGCTCATCCGCTGGTGACTGGCTTCGCCCATCAAAGGCGGGTGCCTCCCGATGCCGAGCTCGGGTCGCACGGCCCGCGGGCCCATGCCTAACCCGTCGCGGTGCNNCTGGGGCCCTCACTACGACCAGCCAGCCACGCGCAGATTGTGGTGCTGCGCGCGGCTGGCTGGGGTCATCGTGAGGAACGCGGCGGTTTCCCCGGCCGATTGCCTGTTAGAGGCCGGTCCCGCTCGGGGCCGGAGGGGTTCGGCCGCCAGGCCCGCCCTGACCCATTCCACCGGCAGGGCCGCCCGGCCCCGCCGCTCCTGCGGCGCCCATGCCGTTCTGGAGCGCGGTGACCGCGAAGCTCTTGTTGAACTTCACCGTCACCTGGGTACCGTCGGCCTTGGTCATATGCGCCTCGTACACCGCGCCGTCCGCATCTGTCTCGACCCGGTAGACCGTGCCGCCTGGGACCGCTTTGAGGGCAGCGGCTTTCAAGGTCGCCAACGTTGTGCCGGTCTGTGCCTTCTCACCGGCACGCACCGCAGTGGCGCTATCGGCTGGCACNNCTGGTGGCCGCTAGTGCCCCACCGGCGATCCCGCCCACGAGCAGCAGGCCGACGGCCCCGGCCAGTCTCCTCTTGGGCCGACTCGGCGCTTTCGGTTCGATCACGTTCTCGTTCTCACTCATGTGTCGTCCTCCATGTCGCCTGCCACGGTGGCAGGTCTATGGCTGCCACGATGCCCACGGAAACTGGGATTCCCTTCTGGATTGTGTTGCCACCTGCTCTGATCAGGGCGTGCGGTCATGAATCGAGCCCGGCCTCACGTGTTTCATCCCCTGCGGTGTGTGGCCGCGATCCGATGACCTCAGCGCGGTCCAGCGAGGCGCCCGTTCGGGCTCGGGGCGAGGCCGCGGTTGGTCGCCATCGGCCACGGCGCAGCCCACGCGCCAGATCCGGCCCGTCCTGAGAGGTTGGGCAGGCACTTGGGGTAGGCCTGCGGACTTACGTGTGAACGGGTGCGATCAGAGCCACAGGAGCCGGGCTACCCCCTTGGACCTGACTCATCCGCTCGGATCGTTGACAGTGCGCTTTGTCCCTGGGTAGCGTCAATTCCCCAGCGAATAAAGAGATCACGGGGGGATCATGTCCAGTGAAAGATCGTTGACAACGTTCAGTGCCAAGTGCGCCGCCGCGGTGGTGACGGGCGCGATATTGCTGAATGTGGCGCCGGTGGCGGCAACCACCGCCAGCGCAGCCCAGCCAAGTCAGGTTGGCGCATCGGTGCCATCAATGGCCCCGGTTGTGCCGATGCTTCAGCGGTGGCCGGTGTTGCGCCAGGGTCCAAACAGCCTCTGGCCGCCTTCCGAAGTGCGGTCCTTGCAGTACCTCTTGCGGGCCCG
>PMJN01000372.1 GCA_003157445.1 Micrococcales bacterium | reverse complement strand
GCGTTCGTTGGTACGTCGGCATTGTAGGAGACGACCGGAATGCCTGCTGCCAGCGCCCTGCTCACCGGTTCGTTAAACGCCTGCTGATCGACCAGCGACACCGCAATACCGTCGACTTTACCCGTTATCGCAGTATTCATCGCAGTCACCATTTGGGAAACGTTCGATGTCTCGGAACCGGTCCATTGTGGGGTCGGCAAACCCAGGAGTGCTGCAGCATCCGCCATTGCATACTGGGTTGGCTGGAAGAATGTGTTCGTTGTCACATGATTGACGAACACGAATTTGAACTTGGGAGTACTCGGATAATTCCCCGCCACGCCACTACTACTACTGGCTCCGGTCTTAGCCTGGGAAGTACAGGCTGCCAGCACCGCTGCCGCCGCCGTGAGTCCGGCGCCCTGCAAAACCCCTCGACGCGCTAAGTGGCTTGCTACCGATTGAGAGTTTAGGTCTCGAGCAACCATTTCGACATCTCCGTTCACTGGTAGATCACAAAATACATCTGGACCGTTCCGTCCGATCTTCTTGTGCTTGCCGCTCACTTGGAAAGTAGGTGTCCCGACATAACACGTTGTCACATAGCAGAGCAACCCAATCCTTGTTCAGCACAGTAGGACGCGAACTTTGACGTGTCAAGGACGCGAGTTGGCTCACCAAAGATGCCCGCTTACGACGTGGCGTCGGTGTTTCCTGTTGGGGTTGGGCCAGCCTCGGACATGGGACCGACGAAGAGCCAGCGCAAGGCGGTTACGAAGGCCACGGCGACGCGCTACCGGTCGTCGTCGCGAGCGGTTAAGGCCAAGGTTCTGCATGAGTTGTGTGAGCTGACGGGCTGGCACCGTGACCACGTCCGCAAAGTGCGGGAGGCGCTTGGGTCGCGCCGGATGCTGGCGACCGCCGGCTAACCAAGGTAGTTGCAGGAGTCGTTGAACGGATGGGGCTCAGAACGCCACGATGGGCTCACCGGTGCAGCGGTGACCGGTCGGAGTCGCGGCGGGCCACTCGCCAGGGCGCGTTGCCTGGCAGCGTCGTCTTGGGCCGACGGGCGATCTCCACCCTGGTGGCGGCGGACCGGGGTGTCCGGTGGAGCGGTCTCATGGACTGTCGGCGGGGACGGCGCCAACTAGAACGGCGACGACTTCAGCTAGATTGGCGGCTCTGCGGGGTGCTCTACCGACGCGTCCGCTCCGGGGACCACGAGCCCCTCATGCACGTCGGCGTGGCGCACAGGTGTGGCGGCGCCCCGTCCTGTCCCCGAATCTCGATGATCTCCGACGTCTCGTGGGTCGCGCCGCCCACCCGGCCGTGCACGTGGATCGGTCACCTACTACTGCGCGCATGCCAACTCCTCTCAACAGTGCACGTCAGGCATGGCATGGGAGACCTCGACGATGCCCGGCAGCGTCGCCACGTCACCCACTTGATGCAAGGACCGGTCCGAGATGGCGTCAGGAAGCAGCGAACGGGACGCGAACACCACCCCGGGGACGCGCACCTGCCCCACCGGGTCGATCCGCCACCGGAAGGGTGTTTCTTCGACCAGGTCTATCGCTGCGCCTGGCTCTGCGACAACCACAGTCCACACCTTCTCGCTCCTGGCCGATTTACGACTGCGCAGCAGCGCGCAGAGTAGAGGCGCAAGTCCCTGTCTTCTACCCTTCCTTGATCGTCTCTGACTCTCGCGGGCGGACTCACCAAACGGCGTAACGTAGGGCTCGTGATGCGTGTGTTGGTTACCGGCGGGGCTGGCTACATCGGCAGCGTCGCAGCGGCGCGCTTGCTCGAAGCAGGCCACCAAGTGACGGTGCTCGACGATCTCTCAACCGGCCACGCTGACGCTGTCCCGGAGGGTGCTGAGCTCATCCACGCACCGATCACGGACGCGAACTCGGTGCTATCGGCAGGGCGTTTCGACGGGGTGATGCACTTTGCCGGCAAATCACTGGTCGGTGAGTCGGTAAACGTACCCGAGCGATATTGGGCCACGAACGTGTCGGGCACGCTCGCACTGCTGGAGGCTATGCGGATCAACGGCGTCGGCAGGCTGGTCTTCTCGTCCACCGCGGCGGTGTATGGCGAGCCGTCTGCGGTGCCGATCACCGTTGACGCGGCGACGGCGCCGAATAACCCGTACGGCTCCAGCAAGCTGGCTGTCGACCTCATGATCAGCTCCTTCGCAAGGGCCTACGGGTTGGCTGCAGTCAGTTTGAGGTATTTCAACGTCGCCGGTGCGTACGGCACCTACGGCGAGCGCCATGGAGTCGAGACGCACCTTATCCCGATCGCGCTGCAAGTCGCTGCAGGCGATCGCGATGTGCTCGACGTCTTCGGCACTGACTACCCGACGCCCGACGGTTCCGCAGTCCGTGACTACATCCACGTACTCGATATTGCCGATGCGCATCTTCTCGCGCTAGGGGCAGCCAGGACTGGCGAGCACCTGATTTACAACCTCGGCACCGGCGTCGGCACCAGTGTCCTGGAGATGGCCGATGTCATCCGCCAGGTCACCGGACACCCATTGCCGACCGTCGACCGTGGACGCCGGTCCGGCGACCCTGCCGTCCTCATCGCCGACGGCGAGTCTGCGAGGGCTGAGCTCGGCTGGCAGCCAACCCGGACTCTGAACGACATGGTTGCCGATGCCTGGGAGTTTGCGCTTTCGCGATCGCCGCTATCGCCGACGCGCACCGTGCTAAGCGATGGCCGGGAGCTGCTGTACTTCGATGACGAGCCAGGCCGCCGGCATACCGTGCGCGACGAACGTGACCTGACAGCGTTGGTTAGCACCTCGGAGATCCGCTGGGACGCAATCGCACGTGAGTGGACGGTGGTGGCAGGTCATCGCCAGGGGCGGACCTTCAAACCAACCACCTCGGACTGCCCGTTATGTCCGTCCCGCGAGGGATGGCAGACCGAGATTCCTGAGGGCGCTTACGACGTGGTGGTGTTCGAGAACCGCTTCCCGTCACTAGGGCAGTCGGCAGCCAAGTCGGTAACCCGCCGCGATGAGCTTCCGTTTCGTTCGGGCCCGGGAGTCGGACGGTGCGAGGTCGTGGTCTTCACCGACGACCACACTGCGTCATTCGCCTCGCTGACGCCGAAACGTGTTGGCACGATCATCGATGCCTGGGTGCATCGCACGGCTGAACTGCGCGCTCTCCCAGGTGTGGAGTACGTCTACTGCTTCGAGAACCGCGGTGATGAGATCGGTGTGACGCTAGCCCACCCACATGGGCAGATCTACGCTTATCCGTTCCTTCCGACCCACATTGCTCGCTCAGCTCAAACACTGGTCGATCATGTTGAGGCTGGTGGTGGCTGCCTGCAATGCCAACTGCTTGATGACGAACTCTCCGACGGCCGACGGATCGTTGTCGCCGGTCAGAGTTGGGTCGGTTACGTTCCTTTCGCGGCACGTTGGCCCTTTGAAGTGCGCTTGGCGCCTCGTCGCCACGTCGGCTCCCTGCCTGATCTCAACGCGGACGAGCGGACCGAGTTGGCTGCGATCTACTGTGATGTGCTCGCCCGGTTCGACCGGCTCTTTGACACCCCGGCTCCTTATATCGCTGGGTGGGAACAGGCACCAAGAGGCCCATTGGGTGAAGCGTGGCATCTTTCGGTGGACATCTTCACCATCCGGCGTGCCTCCGGCAAGCTGAAGTACCTCGCCGGTTCCGAGTCCGGTGCCGGAGTCTGGATCAACGACATTGCACCCGAGACTGCCGCAGCACGGCTCCGCGGGGAGGGTGAGTGAGCCGCACTTCTCCGGCTCTTGGTCAGCGGGCTGTCTGGCGCGCTCCGGGCCGGGTCAATCTCATCGGCGAACACACCGACTACAACGACGGCTTCGCGTTACCGTTCGCCATCCCGGCCGGGGTCACGGCAGCCGTGACGTCGCGTCCCGATGAAACACTGCTCATTTCGTCTATCCAAGTGCAGTCAACCGCCGAGATATCGATGCCTGATCTGGCGCCAGGGGCAGTGACGGGCTGGGCGGCGTACCCGGCCGGTGTCGTCTGGGCCCTCGCCGAGCTCGCCGGAGAAAGGCCGGGCGTCCACATTCATGTTGACGGTGACGTCCCGCTCGGCGCCGGCCTCTCATCGTCAGCGGCCCTCATCTGCTCAGTGGCCTCCGCGCTCAACGAGCTTTGGCAACTCGGACTGTCCCCAGCCGAACTCGTCGCGATCACCCGGCGCGCAGAGAACGACTTCGTTGGGGCACCGACCGGCGGGCTGGACCAACTGGCTTCCCTGATGTGCACCAGAGGGCACGCCCTGCTCCTGGACCTGCGCGCCGGCACAGCCGACCAGGTGCCAATGGAACTCGCGGCCGCGGACCTGGCGATCTTGGTCACCGACACCCGGGAGCAACACAGCCACGCCCACGGGGGCTACGCCGAGCGCCGCGCCGCCTGTCTCGAGTCTGCGCGCCTGCTCGGCGTCGATGCGCTGCGTGACATCGACATCACCACACTGCCCGAAGCGGAACGAAGGCTTGCCGACCCCGTCCTCATCCGGGTCACCCGCCACGTCGTCACCGAGAACGCGCGCGTTCTGGAGACGGTCGAACTGTTACGCGCCGGCCGAGTCGAAGCCATCGGCCCGCTACTCGACGCCTCACACAACTCCCTGCGCGATGACTTCGCTGTTAGCACCCCGAAGCTCGATGCCGCCGTGGACGCGGCTCGAACTGCAGGTGCGCTCGGTTCCCGAATGACCGGCGGTGGCTTTGGCGGATCCACCATCACCTTGGGCCGCAGTGGCGATGTGCCCGCGATCGAAGCAGCAATCGCCCGTTCCTATGCCCATCACGGATACCGTCCGCCCCGCTCCTGGGCTGTCCAGCCGGCACAGGGCGCGGCGCGGGTCGACTGAGGGCTTATGTAGGTCTTCGGTTCAGATTGCGTCACTTGAAAGCGAGCAAGGTCAGCCTGCGCAGCCGGAGCCCCGGATCCTCTGTCAGTTGGCCCGGATGCGGAGTCCTGCGACAACAGCGTCGACGGTCACGGAAGGGTCAATATGTTCGGGATCGGCGTGGCCGAGCTCGGTTCGCGCTGCCCGTTCGTAGGCTGCCGCCACGCCTTCGAACAAGCCAGCTGGCAACCCGGCGTCGGCCTGGGTCCGGGCGATCTCGGTCATCTCGTCGACGAACCGCCACCCCTTGCTGGCAGCGACAGCGACGTCGATGTGCCAGTGCGGCACGTCGGCTGGCCACCGGCGTGCGGTGTCGTCCAGAAACGCTTCGCGCACCCCGTTCGCCTCGGCGGTCAGCAGGGCCTGCATCACCAACGCGTGGGTGCCCTTATAGATCGACGCCGTGCACATCTTCAAGGCTGAGGCAGCGCCCACGGACCCTGCGAGCAGGACCAGGTCAATCCACGGGTTGGGCAGCTGGACGAGCTCGACGGCGCGGGGCCCGCAGACGTAGACCCGGGTGGGGACGGAGTCACTGCTTGGAGGCGCGCCCGAGACCGAACCGTCCACCAGGTCGCAGCCCGCCTTGCCCAACCGGACTCCGATCTGGCGCACGGTAGACGGCGCGATGGCATTGAGATCAATGACCAGGGGATGTACGTCACGGCGCTCGGCGGCCTGCGCGATGTCCTCAGCGCAGGAGACCGCGGACGCGGGCGGGACCACCGAGGCGACGAAGTCGCACCCTGCCACCACCTCATCTAGGGTTGCGACGAGTTCCAGCCCTGCCTCTTTCGCCAGGGTGCGAGTCCGGTCGCTGCGCCCGACGACGCACGTGAGCACGCGCGCGCCGCCGGCGACCCAGCCCGCCCCGAGCGCGCTGCCCATGGCGCCGGCTCCGACCAACCCGACACGAATCAATTCCGCCAC
>PMJN01000022.1 GCA_003157445.1 Micrococcales bacterium | reverse complement strand
GGTCCAGCTCGACGGTGGCCGCTTTGCCACCTCGGACCTGAACGACCTCTACCGTCGCGTGATCAACCGGAACAACAGACTCAAGCGACTGCTTGACCTCGGTGCGCCGGAGATTATCGTCAACAACGAGAAGCGCATGTTGCAGGAGGCTGTCGATGCGCTCTTCGACAACGGCCGTCGTGGTCGCCCGGTCACGGGCCCCGGCAACCGTCCGTTGAAGTCGCTTTCGGACATGCTCAAGGGCAAGCAGGGTCGCTTCCGTCAGAACTTGCTCGGTAAGCGCGTTGACTACTCTGGCCGTTCGGTCATCGTGGTCGGTCCCCAGTTGAAGCTGCATCAGTGTGGCCTGCCCAAGCAGATGGCCCTGGAGCTCTTCAAGCCATTTGTGATGAAGCGGCTGGTTGACCTTGACCACGCCCAGAACATCAAGAGCGCCAAGCGCATGGTCGAGCGGGCTCGTCCCGTCGTCTGGGATGTCCTCGAAGAGGTCATCACCGGTCATCCGGTCCTGCTCAACCGTGCCCCCACGCTGCACCGGCTCGGCATCCAGGCCTTCGAGCCTCAGCTCGTCGAGGGCAAGGCAATCCAGATTCACCCGCTCGTCTGCTCGGCGTTCAACGCCGACTTCGACGNNGTCGGCCGAGGCTCAGGCTGAGTCGCGGATCCTGATGCTGTCGAGCAACAACATCCTGAAGCCGGCCGACGGTCGTCCGGTGACCATGCCCACCCAGGACATGATCGTCGGGATCTACTACCTCACGGTCCCGGCTGAGGAAGGCCAGGGCACCGGGCGTGCGTTCTCCTCCGTTGCCGAGGCCCGGATGGCGTTCGACGCTGGCCAGCTGGAGATGGGCTCCAAGATCAAGATCCGGATGAAGGACGTCGTGCCTCCTGCAGGCATGGCGCTGCCGGATGGGGTCGTGGTTGACGAGAGCGGGATCATCGACTCGCTCACCGTCGAGACCACCCTGGGTCGCGCGCTCTTCAACGACACGTTGCCTCTGGACTACCCCTTCATCGACGTCACGGTCGACAAGAAGCGGTTGTCGCTGATCGTCAACGATCTGGCCGAGCGCTACACCAAGGCACAGGTTGCGGCCTCGCTGGACGCGTTGAAGGAGACGGGCTTCTCATGGGCCACCCGTTCGGGTGCCACGGTCGCCATCTCCGACGTGGTCACCCCGCCACGCAAGATCGAGATCCTTGAGGGCTACGAAACCAAGGCCGCCAAGGTTCAGACCCAGTACGAACGTGGTTTGATCACCGACGACGAGCGTCGTCAGGAACTCATCGAGATCTGGACCCAGGCGACCAACGAGGTCGCCAAGGAGATGGAAGCTAACCTCCCTCACACGAACCCCATCTACCGGATGGTGTCCTCTGGTGCGCGTGGTAACTGGATGCAGTTGCGTCAGATCGCCGGTATGCGCGGACTGGTGTCCAACCCCAAGGGCGAGATCATCCCGCGTCCGATCAAGGCGAACTTCCGTGAGGGTCTGTCCGTTCTTGAGTTCTTCATCTCCACGCACGGCGCCCGCAAGGGGCTGGCCGACACCGCGCTGCGTACCGCCGACTCGGGTTACCTGACCCGTCGTCTGGTGGATGTCTCGCAGGACGTCATCATCCGTGAAGACGACTGTGGCACTGACCGTGGCCTGAAGATGGTCATCGCGGTCATGCTCGACGGCAAGCTGCGCAAGCACGACGACGTCGAAACCAGCGTTTATGCTCGCACGCTGGCCGAGGACGTCGCTCCAGACGGTACGGTTCTGGCTAAGGCTGGCATCGACCTTGGGGACGTCGTCATCGACGCTCTGGTTGCAGCGGGAGTCACCGAGGTCAGGGTCCGTTCGGTCCTGACCTGTGACTCCAAGGTCGGCACTTGCGCCGCCTGCTACGGCCGGTCCCTGGCGACCGGGAAGCTGGTTGACATTGGTGAGGCTGTCGGCATCATCGCCGCTCAGTCGATCGGTGAGCCTGGCACCCAGCTGACGATGCGTACCTTCCACACCGGTGGCGTCGCCGGTGATGACATCACGCAGGGTCTGCCACGAGTCGTCGAGCTGTTCGAGGCCCGCACCCCCAAGGGTGTGGCCCCGATCGCCGAGGCCAATGGCCGAGTCCAGATCGAGGACACTGACAAGACCCGTCGGATCGTTCTGACCCCTGACGACGGCTCCGAGGAGCATGCCTACCCGGTGAGCAAGCGTTCGCGCTTGAACATCGCCGACGGCGAGCACATCGAGGTCGGTCACAAGCTGGTTCAGGGCGCGATCGACCCCAAACAGGTCCTGCGCATCCTGGGTCCACGTGCGGTGCAGATGCACCTGGTGGACGAGGTCCAGAGCGTCTACCGCCAACAGGGTGTGTCGATCCATGACAAGCACATCGAGGTCATCGTTCGTCAGATGTTGCGTCGGGTCACGATCATCGAGGCCGGCGAAGCAGACCTGCTGCCCGGTGAGCTGGCCGAGCGTAGCCGGTTCGAGTCCGAGAACCGTCGCGTGGTCTCTGAAGGTGGAAAGCCTGCCTCTGGTCGGCCCGAGCTGATGGGTATCACCAAGGCCTCGCTGGCGACCGAGTCGTGGTTGTCGGCAGCGTCCTTCCAGGAGACCACCCGGGTTCTGACGGATGCGGCGATCCACGCCAAGTCCGACACCCTGCTGGGCCTGAAGGAGAACGTCATCCTCGGAAAGCTCATCCCGGCGGGAACGGGTCTTCCGCGTTACCGCAACGTCAAGGTTGAACCGACCGAAGAGGCCAAGGCTGCGATGTACGCCATGCCGAACTTCGAGCAGTTTGACTACCCTGCCTTCGGGCCGGGTACCGGCGAAGCGATTCGTCTGGACGACGCCAGCCTCGGTCTCGACCGCGACTGAGCGAACAGCAGACAACGGCAGTATGAACGGGGCGAACCTGCGGGTTCGCCCCGTTTGTGTGGTCCCGAGCAGTGGCTCGGCGCGACGCCAGCCGATTTGGATGCTATGAGCCCAGGCAGTAGCCTTGAGCACTGCGCCTGGGCTGTTCCGGGCGCCATGAGCCTGACCCGATCTGCATCGCGTTCCACCCGGAGCGCAGGCCGGTGACGATCAGGCTCGAACCTCCCGCCGGGCAGTCCGCGCCGTTCCTCTTTGGGGTGCGCCGGAAAGTGCAGGGGGGAGCACCTTGTCCGAGCTCTGGGGCTGTTGGCTCAGAGCACGGATCAGGACATCCACAAGGATGTTCGGGTCGTCGCCAAGGCGTGGCCAGGACAGACGACATTCACGACGTACGGAGAATCAGTGCCTACGATCAACCAGCTGGTCCGCAAGGGCCGCCAGGACAAGGTCACCAAGACCAAGACCCCGGCGCTCAAGGGCAGCCCACAACGCCGTGGTGTGTGCACCCGCGTGTACACCACCACCCCCAAGAAGCCGAACTCTGCTCAGCGCAAGGTTGCCCGCGTGCGCCTTACCG
>PMJN01000420.1 GCA_003157445.1 Micrococcales bacterium | reverse complement strand
CAGCACGCGCGGTCTGGGGCCCGTGGGTGCGCTGGGTATTGCCGGAGCTCTTGTCGCTGCGCTGACCTTTCTTCCAGCGGTCCTGCTGCTGTTCGGGCGGCGCATCTTCTGGCCGGCCATCCCCAGGGTTGACCACGTCTATGCCGAGGACTCGCTGGGTCGCCGGGGCATCTGGGGTCGGGTTGCCTCCATGGTGGGGCGCCATCCGCGTCGCACCTGGGTGTTGACGCTGGTGGGGCTGCTCATCTGCGCCGCCTTTGTCCCGACCCTGAACGCCCGGGGAATACCCGAGTCGCAGCTCTTCCTTAACAAGGTCGACTCCGTCACGGGCCAGGACGTCTTGGCGAAGCACTTCCCGGCCGGCTCCGGGTCGCCGGTGGAGATCATCGCGCCCCAGGCCCAGGCTGAAAAGGTACTAACCGATCTGAAATCCGTCAGTGGCGTCGCCTCAGCGTACGTGGGCCAGACACCGGGAGCGCCGCTGAAGGTCGTCGACGGCAACGTCCTCATCCAAGCGACACTGACGCCTGCAGCGGACAGCCCGGCCGCTGAGACCGTAGTTCAGCAGTTGCGTGGCACCCTCCACACGGTCGGGCCCAAAGTCCTGGTCGGTGGGAGCACCGCTGTCAACTATGACGTACGGCAGTCCAGCGAACGGGATCTGCGAGTCGTCGTACCAGCGATTCTGGTGGTGGTGTTCCTGGTGCTGATGCTGCTTTTGCGCTCGCTGGTCGCGCCCGTGATCCTCGTCCTGGCCAACGTCCTGTCCTTCGCGGCAACCCTTGGCGTGTCTGCGGTCGTGTTCAACCATGTCTTCCACTTCCCAGGGTCCGATCCGGCGACTCCGCTATATGCCTTCGTATTTCTGGTCGCACTGGGCATCGACTACTCCATCTTCCTGATGACCCGTGTGCGCGAGGAGTCAGCCGAACGGGGCACCAGACCCGGAATACTTGTCGCGCTCGCCGTGACCGGCGGGGTCATCACCAGCGCCGGCATCGTGTTGGCGGCGACATTCTCGGCGCTGTCGCTGATCCCGATCGTCTTCCTTGTCCAGATCGCCTTCATCGTTGCCTTCGGCGTGCTGTTGGACACCACCGTGGTCCGCTCCCTGTTGGTGCCGGCGGTGGCCTACGAGGTTGGTCGAGGCATCTGGTGGCCGGGCAGGCTCTCGCGGCAGACGCCGCCTGCCGACTCGGACAGCCAGTGATGCCCACAGTCGGACTGGCCGGCTTCGGGTCCTCTGGCCGGGGTATCCACACGCCATTGCTCCTCCAGGCCGGTATGAGGGTGGCTGCCGTCTCGACAGCCAACCCGCAACGCGCAGAGCAGGTGCGGGCAGAGCTACCTGGAGCGCGGGTTGTCGCTGACCTTGACGCCCTGCTGGTGGTTGCGGGTCTGGATCTGATTGTGCTTGCCACCCCCAGCGGTCTTCACGCTCGTCAGGCTCGGCAGTGTATTGACGCCGGGATCGCCGTGGTGGTTGACAAGCCGTTGGCCACTGACGCGACCCAGGCCTTCGCGGTTGTCCAGGCGGCCCGAGCGGCTGGCGTCGCGCTGACGGTCTTCCAGAACCGCAGGTTCGACGCCCAGCACGCGGCTGCACGAGAGACCGTGCGGTCCGGTCGGCTGGGCGAGGTGTTCCGCCACGAGTTCCGCTGGGAGCGTTGGCGTCCCACGCCCAAGGACAGGTGGCGGGAAAACGCGTCGGCGACCGACGGCGGCGGCATCCTGCTCGATCTTCATAGCCACATGATTGACGCGGCCGTGGATCTCTTCGGCCCGATCGACACGGTCTATGCCGAGATTGCAGCCCGCACCACAGCCGCCGAGGATGATGCGTTCCTGGCATGCCGGCATTTGTCCGGGGTGGTGTCCCACCTGGGTGCCGCGTCCGTGTCCGCCGCACCCGGACCCCGAGTGCGGATCCTGGGGCGCAGCGGCGCCTTCCTTCTCAACTCGTTCGAGGACGATGGTGCTGGCATCTATCCGGACCTTGCTGACGCCGACGCGGGGCACTGCGGGTGGATCTACACGGGAGCTCAGCGCACTGCTGTGTTGCGGCCGGCAGCTGGACAGGGCGACTTCTATGACCAGGTCTCACGAGCACTTGGCACCCAGGATTCTCAAGACGCCATGCCGGTCGACCCGGTTGACGCAGTACACACCCTGGCCGTCATTGATGCGGCCCGAGCCAGCGCTGCCCAGGCAACCGTGGTTCAGGTCCGCACGCCCGGCCGGCGCTGAGGCGGCACCGACCAGCCATCTTCGCCCCGACTCTGAGACCTGATGACGCCAATGGTGGCTCCGGACGCTTTGGAGTGTTCGCTCGCCTAGCCCTGCTCGACCAGCCAGCGCATCGCGCTCTGGATGGTGTCATGCTCAAACACGAATCCGGAAGCGGTAAGAACGCTGGGCAGGACCTGTGCACTGGCCAGGACATCGCCGGCGAACTCGCCCAAAGCAGCCTTGAGAGCCAGGGCTGGGGCCGGTAGTACCGCCGGGCGGCTGAGCTGCGCGCCGAGGGCCTTCATGACCTCAGCCTGACGCATCGGCGCGGTGCTGACGAGGTTGACCGGCCCACGAAGATCGTGGTCGATCAGATGAGTCAACGCCCTGACCTCATCCTGCAACGTGATCCAGCTCCAGTACTGGCGCCCCGATCCCAGCGGGCCGGCCAGGCCGAACCTTGCCAGCGGGAGAACCCGTTTCATGGCCCCACCGTCGGGGGTTAGGACGAGTCCGGTTCTGGCGTGTGCCACCCGTAGCCCCGCGTCTTGGGCCGGTGCAGTCGCGGCCTCCCAGGCGCGGACCACGTCGGCCAGGAACCCTGTTCCCATCTCGCTGTCCTCAGTGAGAACCTCGTCGCCGCGGTCACCGTAGGCGCCGATCGCAGAACCGCTTATCAGTGCTATGGGTTCCTCAAGATCGGCAAGTGCGATGGCGATAGTGGCAGTGCCGTTGACCCGGGAGTCCAAGATCTTCTGTTTGTATGCCGAAGTCCATCGGTGGGCGCCAACGCCCGCTCCCGCCAGGTGAACGACGGCCTCCACCCCGGACAGTTTGCCCGGGACGAGGTTTCGTGACGCTGGGTCCCAACCGACTTCGTGAGGTGTTCGCGGCTCGCGGCGGACGAGGTGCAGGACATCGTCTCCTCGGGCACTCAGGAACGCCGACAGTGCGCTGCCGATCAGTCCTGAAGCACCCGTGATGGCGACGCGCCGCGGTTGCGGCTGGGAGGGCGACATTCGGTTGGTCAGAGGCCCAACGATGCTTCGAAGGCGCCTTCTTCAAGGCGGGCTTTCATCGTGGTCAGGAAGCGGGCCGCGTCCGAGCCGTCAACGACTCGGTGGTCATAGGACAGGGCCAGATAGACCATCGAGCGGATCGCTATCGTCTCGCCGCCGTCGCTGTCCTTGACCACGATGGGACGTTTCACGACCGTGCCCGTGCCCAGGATGGCGACGTTGGGCTGGTTGATGATCGGGGTGTCGAACAGAACTCCGCGACTTCCGGTATTGGTCAGC
>PMJN01000027.1 GCA_003157445.1 Micrococcales bacterium | reverse complement strand
CGATGACCGGGATACGTGGTTGGGTCGCGAGTTGCGGCCCAACCACGTATCGAGGGTTACTACTTGATTCCTGCTGCTGTGCAGGCGCTCGCGGCCGTGCCGGTACACAGTTTGGTTGCCGAGATCCAGCCGTCTTTGATGACCGTGTTGGCCATGTTCGCGGAGGTGACCCAGATCGGTGTCGTGTACACGGACTTGATGTTCTTGTTCAGCACCGTGTCCATCGTCTGTGAGTTGACCAGGGTTGATGGCGGGGTCTGACCCGCCCGCAGGTACAGGGCCAGCGCTGCGGCCGCCTGTGCCTCAGCGGTGATCGGCTTGTAGACGGTGCCGCACTGGTAGCCCGTCAGGATGTTCTGCAGACCCACGGCTGTGGCGTCCTGACCGGTGGTCGGGAACTTCTTGGCCGGGATGTTGTCCTTCTTGAGAACCGAGATGACGGCGTTCGCGTTGTCGTCATTGGGCGTGACGACCGCGTTGATGTTCGGGTGAGCCGTGTACTGCTGCTCAAACGTCGTTGCGGCAACTGTCGGCGTCCAGGTGCCGGCCGGCTCGCCGACCTTCACATAGGTACCGGCAGTGAACTTCGGGTCGAGGACACTGTGGTAACCGGTTGCGAAGAGCGTCGCGTTGTTGTCCGTGGGGTCGCCGTTCATGATCAGGATGTTCGGCTTTGCGACGTTCCAGTTAGAGACACACGCGACCTCGCCTGCGCCGATCAGGGCGCCGACCTTCGTGTTGTTGAAGCTGACGTAGTAGCGGTCGGCAGGGCCACCCTTGACCAGACGGTCGTAGTCGATCACCTTCACGCCGGCAGCCGTGGCCTTCGACTCAATCGCGGCACCGCTGCCGGAGTCGAGCGGGTCGACCAGCAGGACGGAGGCGCCGGCGTTGATGTCTGCCTCGGCTTGGGTCTGCATGGTTGAGGCGCTGCCGTTGGCGTTGTCGATCTTGACGTCGGACGCGGGCAGACCTGCGGCCGCGAACGCCTTTGCCAGGTACGGCGCGTCGTACTGGACGTACCGTGTCGATGTGGTCGTGTCGGGCAGGAGCACCCCGACCATGCCCTTGCCTGATGAGGCCAAACTGGCCAGCTGCTTCATTTGCGAGAAGTCGGATGTCAACGCCGTCACATTGATCTTCGCTGCGGCCCCCGACGTGCTCGCTGACGTTGACGTCGAAGAGGACGTGGTTGACGAGCTACTACACCCGGAGGCGGCTACTACGAGCCCCAACGAGACTAACGCGCCGGTAAATGCGACGGCCTTTCGTGCGGTTCCCATCGATCTTCCTTCCGTTGGCGACTCACCCCTATGACCCAAAGCCGTATCGTCCCACTGTCGCGTTCAACCGCAACTTCATCGGGGTGTCGTTATTTAAATGTGATGAGCAAGGGCTATTCAAGAAGCGCCAGGCAAGTCCGTAGCTACTACGACAGGCGGGCAGATCTTTGACCAACCTTCGGATCCGAATCTTCCCTTTCCGGGGGTGGGCTGTCAACGGGTTGTCAGCGAATTCTTGATCACGGGTACATCGCTGGCAGCCAGTGGACGAAGCGGCGTAGTTTCGAAGCGTGGTTCGCCCGGATCCGGGGGCGATCGAATGCTTTGCCCGAGGCTTCTCGTACGGCGTGGTCGAGGAAGAGCACCGTCGTGGGACCCGCGGTGAGGGCGTCGCGGTCGTGGCCGAACAGATGATTCCACCGCGCTCGGCGGGCCTCGCCCTCACCGAAGCCATCGCGAACTGGGGGCTATCGAGCTTCCTGCGCCAGCACGTCTGTGGGCCGCTGAGTCGGTAGCGTTGTGAACGACGTGACCGATGTGTCGTCTGGCCTGAGGTCGGCAGGTAGGTGCAACCGGCATCATCCTCACCGGGTTCGCGCAGTGCCGCGACGAGATGACAACGACGACCTCCTCTCGGAGGTCGTCGTTGTCATGGCCGAAATGGGGCGCATTCGCACTGAAGCGCGGTGATCACGTTGCTGGCCAGTGCTGGCAGGTTCGAGCGCGACGACCTTGCCGGGTCACTTGCCTGAGGGTCATCCCTGGGCGGTGGCCACTCCACGCACCGCGGCGGCCACCGCAGGGGCCACACTGGCGTCGAAGACGCTGGGGACGATGTAACTGGAGTTGAGCTGGTCGGCCTGGACCTTGTCGGCGATGGCGTGGGCCGCGGCGATTAGCATCGCGTCGGTGATGTCCGAGACGCCGGCGTCCAACAGACCGCGGAAGAACCCGGGAAAGACGAGCACGTTGTTGATCTGGTTCGGGTAGTCGGAGCGTCCGGTGGCCACGACCGCGGCGTACTTGCTTGCCTGCACGGGGTCCACTTCGGAGACCGGGTTGGCCAGCGCGAAGACAATGGCGTCCTTGGCCATGGTCGCGATGTCCTCGCCGGTAAGTAGGTTGGGTGCAGAGACCCCGATGAAGACGTCGGCCCCGACCAGCACCTCTTTGAGGGAGCCGGCGAGGTTGGCGCTGTTGGTGTTCTCGGCGATCCAGGTACGGAATTGGTCCATGTTCTTCTGGCCCGAGTGCACGGCGCCATCACGGCCGCACCCGATGATCTCACCGGCGCCTTGAGCCAGGAGCAGTCGGATGATCGCGTTCCCGGCCGCGCCAACCCCGGATACAACGATGCGTACGTCCTCGATGCGTTTGTCGACGACTCGAAGCGCGTTGGTCAGCGCCGCAAGTACCACGATGGCTGTGCCGTGTTGGTCGTCGTGAAAGACCGGGATGTCCAGGAGTTCGCGCAGCCGGGCCTCGATCTCGAAGCAACGGGGGGCCGAGATGTCCTCCAGGTTGATGCCGCCATACACGGGAGCCATGGCCCGGACGATCTCTACCAGGGTGTCGGTGTCCTGGGTGTCGAGGCAGACCGGCCAGGCGTCGACACCGCCGAACTGCTTGAACAGGGCTGCCTTACCCTCCATCACTGGCAGCGAGGCGGCCGCCCCGATGTTGCCCAGACCAAGCACGGCCGAGCCGTCGGTGACCACGGCCACGGTGTTGCGTTTGATGGTCAGGTGTCGTGCGTCCTCGGGGTGCTCGGCAATGGCCATGCACACGCGCGCCACCCCGGGGGTGTAGGCACGGGATAGGTCGTCGCGGTGCTTCAGGGGCACCTTGGGGGTGACTTCGATCTTGCCGCCGAGGTGCATGAGAAAGGTACGATCGCTCACTTTACGCACGGCTGCGCCGGGGATTGCGGCGATGGCTTTGGTGATTTCGTCGGCGTGAGTCTCGCCCGAGGTATCACAGGTGACGTCGACCACCATGCGGTCCGTCTGGCTCTCCACAACATCCAGGGCGGTCAGTGCGCCGCCCGCTGTTCCCACGGCGCTGGTCAGCGCAGCCGTGGCCGTGCCCCCCGCGGGCACCTCAACGCGGACGGTGATCGAGTAACCGGGACTGGTTGAAGGCATTGACGTCTCCTTGCGCGGGGTTGTGTTGTGCGGATTCTAGCCAGGCAGTGAAGGGTCTGTCGCAAGGGCCAGTGTCCCTGCGATAGTCAGGACGAAGCCGACTGCCGCGACCGCTGCAAAACCGGGGCGCGTGCTGTCTCCGAGGAATGCCAGACCGATGCCCGCGGGAACGATCGTCTCGACGGCGAAGGTCAGGGCGGTGGCACTTGTCACCGACCCCCGCTGCAGAGCTGTGGTGAACAGCAGCATCCCCAGCCCGCCCAAGGCGAGAATGGCCCATAACCCCGGGTCAGCCAGGACATGCCACAGGGGACTAGGCACGGTCAGGCTGCGTGCCGAGACGGCCACAATCGTGAAGGCGAGCCCACCCAGAACAGCAAGAGCTGATGTGCTTGAGCGCCGGTTCGATCGGGCCGCGAGCGCTCCTGCGGCACCCAGGATGACAACACTGGAGAGCAACCCCCATCGTACGGTCAGTGTCAGAGGTCTTCCCTGCTCCGGCTGGGCCGAGGCCGCCAGCAGCAGCAGTCCGGCGCCGAGGATGACCAGTGAGGCGATCTCACGACTGCGCAAACGGACCCCGATGGCTGCCGCAATGACTGCCGTGACACCGACGCTGGCAGCGACGGCGGACTGCACGAGAAACAAGGGCAGCGTCCGCAGAGCTACCAGTGACGCCAAGAAGGCCGTCGCATCCAAGCCGAGCCCCAAGACATACGGAGCCGACCTCGTCAGGCGAACCAACAGGGCCGGGTCAAGGCCGGTGCTGGACTCGGCTTTGCGTGCGGCAACGCTCTGCAGGACCGATGCGCTGCCATAACCCAGGGCTGCGAACAGTGCACACGCCAACCCCAGGACCATACGAGCAGTCTGTCAGTTGAAGTTATCTCGACGGCATCCAGTCCCGGCCGGCACATGGGCCCTTGATCGCGATGGGCTTGGCGTGGATGTCGGCTGTGGTGGTGGCCTGGGTGGGCTCTGGATTCGGCGCCCAGTAGTACCGCACAGCCATCGCGTCGTCGCTGAAGTGTGACTCTGTTCTCCAGCGCACAGCGAGACGGGTCCAGGCGACGTGTTGGCCCCAGGTGCTGCCGAGCGCCACAAATGGTGGATCCAAATCGCGGATCCAGACGCCGCCTAACTAGAGCGTCAGGTGGCCAAGCAAGGTGCCTATGGCGTAAGTGATACCCATCGCTAAGCTTCCACCAATCACGTTACGCCACAACGGCCTTGTCAGCGGAGCCGTCCCGAGTCGGGCGGACACCAGCCCAGTTATGGCTAGAGCCACCAAAACTGCGGCCACCGTGATCGGCACCCGAAGATGCGGGGGTGGCACGGCGATCGCGATCAGCGGAAGCAGGGAACCCAGCGTGAACGCCATCATGGATGCCAAGGCCGCGTGCCACGGGCTGCTCAGGTTGCCGGGGTTGATGCCCAGCTCCACCTCTGCGTGCGCTGCGAGTGCGTCTCTTTCGGTCAGCTGCTCCGCCACCTTGGCGGCTAGATCGTGCGAAAGTCCTTTGGCGGCGTACATGTCGGTGAGCTCTGCGAGCTCTTCCTCGGGGGTTTCGCGTAGCTCGCCGCGTTCCTTTTCTAGCAGTGCCTTCTCGGTGTCGCGCTGGGAGCTGACCGAGACGTACTCACCCACAGCCATGCTCATCGCGCCAGCGGTCAGGCCCGCGACGCCTGCGGTAAGGATCGTGGTCCGCGTGGAGGTTGCTCCAGCCACGCCCAAGACGATGCCCGCGGTCGACACGATGCCGTCGTTGCCTCCAAGGACCCCGGCCCGCAGCCAGTTCAACCGAAGGGAGATGTTGCCCTTGTGCGGCTCCTGGTGGTTCTGCATCTGCTCGCTCAAGGCGACTTCGTTACTACCGCTGCGAGTCGCGCCGCAGCCTGTGAGATCAAGTGGGCCAGCTCGATGTCGAGCTGGGTCAGGCCGCCGGCGGAATGTGTTGACAACCTCCAGTGGGTGACCTTCCAGCGTAGGTCGACGTCTGGGTGATGGCCCATCTGTTCGGCTTGGTCGCCAACATCGACGATCAGCTGAACAGCAGCCGGAAAGTCGGGTGCCTCGTATGAGGCCACGAGGCTGTCGCCGTCTCGCCGCCATCCTGGCAGGCTGCCCAGTTGTCGGGTGATCTCCTCGTCGGTAATCAGTCGGCTCATAGCTCCACCCTGACACCTCTGGCTGCCTTGTCGAGAAGTGGTCTGATTCGTGTCTTGCGGTGTGCGACGGTCACCGGTGGACCCGGACACGTTCTCGGGACCCGGCAGCGGGCAGACTGTCTTGCGATCATGGACAGCCATCCAGCACCCCTTATCCGCGTCGTCGGCGCCGCCATCGTCGACGACCTCATCTGGCCAACCAGTCTGCTCGGTGGCCGCCGGACAGGGCCTCCCGAGCTCGCCGGTGGATGGGAGCTGCCCGGCGGGAAGGTCGACCCGGGGGAGGCGCCACGGGATGCGCTGCGCCGTGAGATCCGTGAGGAGTTAGGGATACAGATCGAGCTTGGCGCTCTCCTAGACGGCCCCCTGGCCGGGGCGTGGCCGCTCGGCGATCGATATGTCATGCAGGTGTGGCTGGCCCGGGTCATCGGTGGTCAGCCGCGCGCCCTGCAGGACCACGACCAGCTGCGGGTGTTCACCAAAGCTGAGCTGTATGCCGTGACCTGGCTTCCAGCCGACCTCCCGATCATTGCGGCGATCGCTGCAATGATGTGCTGAAGGGCTGAACTGCGCGCTTCTTACAACTATCGGCGACCTCGACCTACCGGTGGTCAGGGGCACACTCAATTGCTGAGAGAATTGTCCCATGCCCATGCAAACCCGCGGTGACATCCGCAACGTTGCCATCGTCGCCCACGTAGACCACGGAAAGACCACCCTCGTCGACGCCATGCTCTGGCAGTCCGGAGCCTTTGGTGCCCACCAGCACGTGGACGAGCGTGCCATGGACTCCGGTGATCTTGAGCGCGAGAAGGGGATCACCATTCTCGCCAAGAACACTGCTGTGCGGTACAAGGGTCCGGCGGCCGAGAAGTCCGGTCACCCCGACGGCATCACCGTCAACATCATCGATACCCCCGGGCACGCCGACTTCGGTGGGGAGGTGGAGCGCGGTCTGTCCATGGTCGACGGTGTCGTCCTGCTCGTGGACGCATCCGAGGGGCCTCTGCCACAGACGCGCTTTGTCCTGCGCAAGGCGCTCGCGGCCAGGTTGCCCGTCATCTTGTGCATCAACAAGGTCGATCGTCCTGACTCTCGCATTGAGGCGGTCGTGGACGAAACCTATGAACTGTTCATGGACCTGCTCGATGATGCTGCCATGGCTCAGGGGCAGCTGGACTTTCCGATCGTCTACGCCTCGGCGCGTGCCGGGCGAGCGTCGCTGACCCGCCCCGAGAACGGTGGCATGCCAGACGAGGACAGCCTTGAACCGCTGTTCGCGCAGATCTTGGAGACCATCCCGGCACCCCGGTATGACGACGAGGCCCCGTTGCAGGCTCACGTCACCAACTTGGACGCCTCCCCCTTCCTTGGCCGCCTGGCGCTTTGTCGCGTCTACAACGGCACCATCAAGAAGGGCCAGCAGGCCGCCTGGTGTCGTGCCGACGGCACTGTCGAGCGGGTCAAGATCACCGAGCTGCTAATGACAGAGGCGCTGGAGCGCAAGCCTGTGGACAGTGCCGGTCCGGGCGACATCATCGCGCTGGCGGGCATTCCCGAGATCACGATAGGCGAGACGCTGGCCGACCCGGACAATCCGATCCCGTTGCCGATGATCACCGTTGACGAGCCGGCGATCTCGATGACGATCGGCACCAACACCTCCCCGCTGGTCGGACGCAGCAAGGGCACCAAGGTCACCGCACGCCTGATCAAGGACCGCATCGACCGCGAACTCGTCGGCAACGTGTCGATCCGGGTGGTGTCAACCGAGAGCCCCAACTCCTGGGAGGTGCAGGGTCGCGGTGAGCTGGCTCTGGCCATCCTCGTTGAGCAGATGCGTCGCGAGGGCTACGAGATGACCGTCGGCAAACCGCAGGTTGTCACCCGAGAGGTCGACGGCAAGGTTCAAGAGCCGTTCGAGCGCCTGACGATCGATGCCCCCGAGGAGTACCTCGGCGTGATCACTCAGCTGTTGGCCATCCGTAAGGGTCGGATGGAGCAGATGACCAACCATGGCACCGGTTGGGTGCGGATGGAGTTCGTCGTCCCCTCACGCGGTCTCATCGGCTTCCGGACCGAGTTCCTCACCGACACCCGTGGCACTGGCATCGCCAACCACGTCTTTGAGGACTACGAGCCGTGGGTGGGGGAGCTCAAGACCCGGCAGAACGGCTCGCTGGTGGCCGATCGCACAGGTGCCGCGACCTCATACGCGATGTTCAACCTGCAGGAGCGCGGTGCGATGTTCCTGGAGCCGACCACCGAGGTCTATGAGGGAATGATCGTTGGTGAGAACTCNNTCGGCTACCTCAGAGGTGCTCGAGCGCCTGGTCCCGTCGCGCAAGCTGAGCCTGGAGCAGGCGCTGGAGTTCTGCCGCGAGGACGAGTGCGTGGAGGTCACCCCGGAGGCGGTCCGTATCCGCAAGCTCGTACTGGCCCAGCATGAGCGGGCACGCACCGCTGCTCGCGCTAAGACGGCGTCCAGGTCCTGACCCTGATCTGAGCAACACGCAAAGCACCCCCCCGGAGCCCTTGGCCCTATTCGGCGGATGTTGCTGATGGCGGAGCACTAGATCGTTGACCTGCGCCAGGGGTAACGCAGTGGCCGCTCCCTATCCGAAGGGAGCGGCCACTGGTGGTCTGCTGCGGTTGGGCGTCTCAGCCGGTGGCAGCGGGTTCAGCCCCCAGCGCCTTCAGGACGGCAATGACGGTGTAGCTGGAAGCCCGGATGGTCTCGTCCGTCGAGTTGACCAGGGACGTGACGGTCCGCCAGCCGAGCCGATCGCACGCGTTCCTGGAGCGCAGCCTTGCGCCTGGCTCGGCCGCGGCCGGTGTCGGCGAACTGTGACATGGCCCGCACGAACACAGCCTCCAGGGCCGCCTCGGTGGGCGGGGCTGCAAACGGCGCAGCCTCCAGGGCGGCCTGGAGGCTGTCCGGGGTGCGGGTCGGTTGCCCGGCCACAACGTAGACCGAGTGCGGCACCACGAACAGGCCAAGGTGGCCGGTGACCACGCCGCCACCTACCGGGTTGACGTAGGCGATGTCCACGCCGGCGAATACCTTCCGAGCGGTCGCGACCGCGTGGGGCTCAAGGAGCCGGGCGGTCCAGTCGCGAGTACGTGGTATGGCCCGCCGTGGAACGTTCGCTGCGGCCGTCGTCGTACTCGTAGTCGTGCAGCAGGTGCCAGTGCCGGGCGGCGCCGTCCAGCTGGCCTGTGTTCAACACGGTGATCGTACCTGCGTACCTGTATGAGTTGGGTGGCGCAGCGCGCCCGGGGTCTGGGGTGGACCGTTGCCGTTGCCGTTGCCGTTGCCGTTGCCGTTGCCGCTGCCCGGCCAAGACCAACGGCGCCCGGCGCCCACTCTGACGCACCCGGTGCGCCTGCCTGGTTCGTAAAGGGCCGGGCTGGGGTGCCCGCACGCGAGGATAACGAAGTGGGCGCTGCTCTGGGCCGGATGCGGATCAACTTTCTATTGCTCCACCAACCAGCAACATCCGCCGAATAGGGCCCTTGGCCCCGGGGGTCCTTTGCGTGCCATTTGCCACACTCTCGACCCTCTGTGCCATAAGTGGCTTACGGTCACGATTCGGCGTCGGATAGGCCCTGGGCGCGCAGCGCGTGTCCATCCTGTTCTAGGCTGGCTATCTCATCGAGTGAGACCAGAATGCGGCGCGCATGGGTGCCGCGGTAAGTCGAAGAAGCCAAAAGAGAGGTTTTCCGGGATGACGTTTATGGCCGGGAAGTTGGAGACCGATGTCCTTTTGGACAATGCCTCCCTCTCTGAGACCCCTCCCGAAACCCCCGGGACACCCCAAAAGATCGTGGGCCGTTCACCGTGGCAGATCGCCCGGTCGCGGCTGCGGCGGGACAAGGTCTCGATGGTGTGCCTCGTCATCGTCATCCTCTACGTGCTCGTGGCGCTCGCGTCGCCGATTCTGCAGCATTTTGGCGTGATTGACCCCTATAAGTTGAACACCAACCTGCTCAGCGCCGCCGACGGGATGCCGTTGGGGAACATGGGTGGGGTCAGCCCCTCGCACGTGCTCGGGGTTGAGCCGCAGACCGGCCGCGATGTCTTGTCCCGGATTGTCGGCGGGGTCACCCTCTCGATGCTCATCGCCTCGGCGGCCACACTGTTCAGCCTCGTTCTCGGCTCGGTTATCGGGATCATCAGTGGGTATACGGGCAAGTGGGTCGACTTCTGGTTCGGCCGTTTCATCGACCTAGTCCTGGCGTTCCCGCAGCTGCTCATGCTGTTGGCGCTGTCGGTGGTGCTGGTCGACAAGATCACCTCGTTCGGGGTTCCAGCCGGGGCCCCTTCGGAGGTCGTCTACCTGATCGTGGTCCTTGGTTTCTTTGGATTCCCATTCTTCGCCCGCATCATCCGCGGCCAAGTCCTCTCGCTGCGCGAACGTGAGTTCGTGGAGGCCTCGCGCTCGCTGGGCGCCCGCGGCTACCGGATCTGGTTCACCGAGCTTCTGCCGAACCTTTGGGCGCCGATCCTGGTCTACGGGACTCTGATCTTCCCGACCAACGTGAGCGCGGAGGCGGCCTTGTCGTTCCTGGGCGTCGGGGTTCAAGCGCCCACACCCACCCTCGGCAACATCCTCACCGACTCGGTGACGTTCCTGGCCACGGACCCGATGTTCTTCTTCATTCCAGGTCTAGCCATCTTCCTGCTGGTACTGAGCGCCAACCTGCTCGGAGATGGTCTACGGGACGCCCTTGACCCCAAGTCTGACCGTAACTAGCAACCCATGAGTCCTCGTCAACGAACGTTGGCGAGCAGAACACCGCGAGTAACGGTGTATATGAACAGGAGAGCGGCATGACGCGCAGAAAACATGGCATTGCAGCCATCGCCTTAGGCGGTGTGGTGGCCCTTGTTGCCGCAGGCTGCGGTGGCGGTTCTTCGACGTCCACAGCCAGCGGCACGGCCGGTGCTGCCGCATCCAAGCCGGGTGGGACGCTGTACTACCTGACTAAACGACCGGCCGAGCACCTGGACCCGCAGCGGACCTACATCGGGCGCGATATCTCCAATGAAGCCCGGATGGTCTACCGGACCCTGACGAGCTACCCGGTCGCAGCCGGCGCCGCTGGCACCAAGCTCATCGCCGACCTTGCGACCGACACCGGTACCGCCGCCAATGGGGGTAAGACCTGGAAGTTCACCCTCAAGAGTGGCCTGAAGTGGCAGGACGGCTCGCCGATTACCTGCGCCGATGTCAAGTACGGCGTGTCTCGCACGTTCGCCACCTCCGTGATCACCGGCGGCCCGAACTACGCCATCCAGTTCCTTAACATCCCCACGAACGCCAAGGGCAACTCCGTCTACCAGGGCCCTTACGCCACGGACCCCACTGGTCAGGCCGCCTATGACAAGGCCGTCAACTGCACCGGCAACACCATCACGTTCAACCTGAGCAAGCCAGTGGGTGACTTCAACTACACCGTCACCATGTCCGCCTTCGCTCCGTACAAGGCAAGCCTGGACAAGGGTGACAAGTCCAACTTCTCGGTCTTCTCCGACGGCCCCTATGAACTTCAGGGGACATGGACCCAGGGCCAGGGCGGCACGTTCGTCCGCAACCCGAACTGGAGCGCCAGCACGGACACCATCCGCAAGGCGTTTCCGGACAAGATCGTGTTCACCGAGGGTCTGACCGACGAGGTCATCGCCCAGCGACTCATCAGCGACCAGGGCAATGACAAGTTCGCTGTCACTGACCGTGCCGTCCCGCCGGCCATGACCCCCACGGTCAAGGCCAACCCGGCGATGGCGACTCGCTCTGAGAACGTTCTGTCTCCGTTCGTCGACTATGTCCTGCCGAACTTCAAGAAGATGACCAACCCATTGGTGCGCCAGGCTCTGGCCGTGGCTACCGACAGGAACGGCTATGTCGCTGCTATGGGTGGAACGGACGCCAACACACCGGCCACCTCGATCATCGCGGCGTCGGTTCTCGGCTACAAGGCCTACAGCGCGTTCAACGCTCCGCCGGCTGGTGACCCGGTGAAGTCCAAGGCTCTGCTGACCCAGGCGGGCGTCAAGATCCCGTACCCGATCACCTACACCTATAGCGGTGGCACCCCGACAACCGAGAAGTCTGCGGCTGCCCTGAAGGCAGGCTGGGATGCTGGCGGCTTCAACACCACGCTGAACGAGCTGTCCGCGACCTACTACGACGTCATCCAGAACCCCGCCAACGCCAGTAAGTACGACGTCGTGTGGGGCAGCTGGGGCGCTGACTGGCCGTCGGCTTCGACCGACATCCCGCCGCTGTTCGACAGCCGGGTCAACCTGACGGCCGCCTCTAACGGCCAGGACTACGGCTACTACCAGGACCCCGCGATCAACAAGGCGATCGATGCGGCCTACGCCACCACCGATATAACCAAGCAGGCTTCGATGTGGGGCGACATCGACGAGGCGATCCAGAAGCAGGGTGGCTACGTCCCGCTGAGCCAGCGGAAGTTCTTCCTGATCTGGGGCTCGGGCGTGACCGGCTTTATCGACAACCCCGCCACAGACAACTACCCCGACCTCGGTAGCGTCGGGGTGAACCCGGCGGCGAAGTAGCAGACGTTGTGCTCACCCGGGCGGCCATGCTAAGACGCGTGGTCGCCCAGGTGAGGGCGCGCAGGCATTGCCTTGATGCGAGCCAGTCAGTAATGGACCGTCGTAACTCTTGTCCCGGCTTGACGAGAAGGTGAGG